>JBBRGJ010000022.1:0-32163 GCA_038240835.1 Bacteroidales bacterium
TTTCTTTCTTACTTCTGTATTCTTAATTCTTTCTACTGTATTCTTCTTCCTTTGTGAAACTTTGTGCCTCCTTTGTGTCACTTCGTGTCACAGCAAAAAACGAATCCTTCGAAGTAAAGGACTTTCAGCTATTACACAAAAGACATTTATCTACCAGGAGGTTAGGTAGACAAAGAAGACACAAAAGACATTTATCTACCAGCATGCTAGGTAGACAAAGACTTCATGTTTCTGTATTCCTCTTCTTCTTCTTCTTAATGTGTGCTTTTGTCTACCTAGAAAACTGGTAGATAAATGACTTATGTGGTTCAATCTGTATTTCTCTTTTTTTCTTTCTTACTTCTTACTCCTTAATTCTGTATTCTTACTTCTTTCTTCTTCTTTTCACGTTTCACGGAAAATCTTTTCACGTTCCCCCTTTCTTCTTTTCACGATTTCGCCATTTATTCCCCAAAATTTACTAATTTTACGAAAATATCTAAAAAGAAAGAAAAATGTCAGTTTTTGAGATTATAGGTGGAAACAGTTTGCATGGAGAAATTACTCCGCAAGGTGCAAAAAATGAAGCATTACAAGTTATTTGTGGCGTTTTGCTCACGTCCGAAAAGGTTACTATCTCAAATATACCTAATATTATAGATGTAAACAACTTGATTGAGTTGTTGTCAGAATTAGGAGTTAAGGTGACCAAAGAGAGCGAAGATACTTATTCGTTTGAGGCGATAGATATTGATTTTGATTATTTCAAAACTGATAAATACTTAGCTAAAGCCAGTAGTATTCGTGGTTCTATCATGATTTTAGGTCCAATGTTGGCTCGTTTTGGTCATGGGTATGCGCCACTTCCTGGTGGAGATAAAATTGGTCGCCGCCGATTGGATACTCACTTTATTGGTTTACAAAAACTGGGAGCAAAATTCGATTTTTGTGAAGATGCTAAAGTTTTTGAAATCAAGGCAGATGCGCTTAAAGGTTGTTACATGCTGTTGGATGAGGCTTCTGTGACTGGAACCGCAAACGTGGTGATGGCCGCAGCAATGGCCGAAGGAACCACCACCGTATTTAATGCCGCTTGCGAACCTTACTTGGTTCAGCTTTGTAAAATGCTCAACAATATGGGCGCAAAAATTTCTGGAGTAGGTTCCAACCTATTGATAATTGAGGGAGTGGAGAAAATGCATGGTTGCACCCACCGACTTTTGCCAGATATGATTGAAATTGGCAGTTTTATTGGGTTGGCAGCGATGACCCGTTCTCATATCCGAATTAAAAATGTTAGTTATGAAAACTTAGGTGTAATTCCGGATGTTTTCAGAAAATTGGGAATTATCATCATTCACGAAAACGATGATTTGATTATTCCAGAGCAGAAATCGTACGAAGTGGAATCGTTTATGGATGGTTCTATTATGACTATTTCGGATGCTCCATGGCCAGGTTTTACGCCCGATTTAATAAGCATCGCTTTGGTTACTTCTATTCAGGCAAAAGGCAGTGTATTGATTCATCAGAAAATGTTTGAGAGTCGCCTTTTCTTTGTGGATAAATTAATCGATATGGGCGCTCAAATAATTCTATGCGATCCGCATCGTGCTACCGTGATTGGCCTAGATCATAAAACGGAATTAAGAGGTATTTCGATGATTTCTCCAGATATTCGTGCAGGAGTTGCTCAACTTATTGCGGCATTGTCTGCCAAAGGTAAAAGTACCATTCATAATATCGAACAGATTGAACGTGGGTATCAAAATATTGATCAACGATTGAGAAATATTGGTGCTGAAATTTATAAAAAATAATTAGTTTTAATTGTCAAATGATAAAAAGTATTTATAGGTATTCGAAATTTGTTTTTAAGTCAGTACTTTCGTGGGAAGAGAGAATGTTGTTGCGCAGGGAATGGGATAGAACCTATTACGAAAAACCGAATATTAAAGAGGCTCGAGAACATAAAGTAGATGCCAACCAAATTAGAAAATCTTTGTACATGTCCGTTGAGTGGCTTCTTCGGTCGCAATTTAACATGAAAGACTTTGGATTTGGATCCTATCGGATTGGTCAAGGGTGGACTACCTCGTATCCAGAAACAACTGGGTATATTATTCCGACTTTGATGAATTACGGAATTCGCAAGAACGAAAAGGAGATTATAAGCTGTTGCAAAAAAGCTGCACAGTGGTTGATCTCAATTCAACGCCCATCGGGTGGTTGGCAGGGACAAACGTTAGAAGATAATTGCCCAGAAGTTGTTTTTAACACTGGGCAGATTGTTCGCGGCTTAGTTTCGGTTTATGAGTATACCAAAGATGAGACTTTTTTGAATTCTGCCATTAAAGCAGCAGACTGGCTTTGTAGTATTCAAGAGGAGGATGGTTCGTGGGTGAAAAACGCATTCATGGGCGTAGCAAGAGTCTACGACAGTTACGTCGATGTTCCCCTTTTGCAAATGTATAAAATTACAGGAAATGAACTGTATAAAGAGAAAGCCGTCAAAAATTTAAATTGGATTGTTGATCATAAACAATTGCCAAATGGTTGGTTTACCGATTGCGACAATACAATTAAACATAACAATAAACCGATTCTTCATACCATTGCATACACCATCGATGGATTGATTACTTCGGGACAGATGTTGAATGATGAGAAATACATTAAAGCAGGTCAGAAAGCCGCAAATAGATTACTTGATTGTTACAATAAGGATCGGATTTTTTATGGTAGGTATGATAAAAATTGGAAAGGAATAGAAAAACCAATTTTAACAGGATACGCTCAAATGGCGATTGTTTGGATGAACTTGTATTATATTACCAATAACAAAGCTTATTTAAATGGTTCGTTAGAGATTAATAGACAGTTGGTGTGGCTGCAACACGCCGACGATTGTTCGATTGAAGCAATTAGAGGTGCTATCAGTGGCTCGTTCCCAATTTGGGGAAAATATGAGCCTTTCTCTTACCCTAATTGGGCAACTAAATATTTTGTAGACGCTCTGCTCTTGGAAGTAGATGAGCTGGATGTGGTGATTTAACAGTTAACAGTGATCAGTTAACAGTTATCAGAGCAAAGCTCGTCAAGAATACAGTTAACAGAACAGAGCATCCCGAATTTCTTCAAAATTCGAGGATCTACGAAAGCTCGACCGAAAGAGGTCTTTTGAAAAAACAAAAAGATTTTCTTTGCTCCCTTTAGGGCTGGGGCAAACAAAGAAAATCAGGGAAGAGGAATTACAGTGATCAGTGAACAGTTGTTATTTGGTTGTATGCTTTTGACTTTATAGACTTTATGAACTTTCGACTCAGTTATCAGTTAACAGAACAGAGCATCCCGAATTTCTTCAAAATTCGAGGATCTACGAAAGCTCGACCGAAAGAGGTCTTTTGAAAAAACAAAAAGATTTTCTTTGCTCCCTATAGGGCTGGGGCAAACAAAGAAAATCAGCAAAGAGGAATTACAGTGATCAGTTATCAGATTACAGTTAACAGTGATCAGTTAACAGCGCAAAGCGTCTCTAAAGATAGCTAAACGCGAAAAAACTAAACGCGAAACAACTAAAACGCCAAACAGCCAAACACGAAACAACTAAACACGAAACAACTAAACGCCAACAGCTAAAGATTATCATCAGAAATAACAAGAAATGGAAAATAAAATTGGGTATTTGGATATTGCTTCTTCGCTCGGGTTAATCGGGGATGAGGTGCTGTTTGTCAGTGCCGATTTGACTCGTTTAGCACTTT
This sequence comes from Bacteroidales bacterium, assembly GCA_038240835.1. Lineage (GTDB taxonomy): Bacteria > Bacteroidota > Bacteroidia > Bacteroidales > WCHB1-69 > JBAXTE01. The sequence goes on from JBBRGJ010000022.1 coordinate 3,744, forward strand.
TGTGTGCAAAAGACAAAATTCCATTTAACGCTCAACTGTTTATTCAAAGTTTTATCGATCAATTGCCGAATGGGACATTGGTTATTCCTACGTATACCGATAATTTGGTGGGCGGAATGTTGTTTGATGTGAAAAAAAGTAAACCAAATATTGGTGCGCTTGCAGTGGCTGCTTTTAAAAATAAAACTGCTTTTCGAACTTCTGATCCGTTTCACTCGATGGCGGTTTGGGGGGTGCATGTTCCCCTTTTTCAATCAATTACCGATAAACATACCTTTGGGGCTGACTCTGCATTTGCCCTTTTGCATCAGCTGAAAGCTAAAATGGTGATGATTGATTTAACGCTGAATCAGAATTTTACTTTTTTACATTATTGCGAAGAGTTTGCAAATGTCTCTTGGCGGAAATTGGTGAAACATAAAATTAAAGTGGTCACCGATAATGGTGGTTTTGTGGAAGATGATTTTTGGTTTTTTACCCGAATAGCTGGTTTTACAAACGCGCTTAATCCTCTGGAAAAGATATTGTTAGACGAGAAGTTGATCACCAAATACGAAATAGGTGGAGTATCGGTAAAAATGCTTGAATTTTCTCCTGTTTTTGATAGAATAGTAATGGATATCACACAAAATAAGGGTCGTTCTTTTAGCCAATTCACATTATATGAGTGGCTTAGAGCGATGAAAAATAAATTTATTAAATAACGAACTATGACAAAATATCATTTTCCACTTGAATTTGTTTTCAAAATTGGAACCTTGGCAAACGATTTTACGGCAACAGATGTTCATGGTCAGCCCATTGCTTATGTCCGCCAAAAAATGTTCAAACTGAAGGAAGAGGTTGTGGTTTACAACAATGATTCTAAAAGTGAAGCGAAATATAAAATTAAAGCCAATAAATGGCTCGATTTTTCATCGGTGTACGCTTTTTCTAATTTCCAAAATGAACAGATGGGGTCCATCGCACGTAAAGGATTGGTTTCGCTTTGGAAAGCGCGCTACGAGATTTATGATGCAAATAAGCAGCAACTATTTGCAATTCAAGAGGATAACGGTTGGATAAAACTGATAGATTTTTTTATTGGCGGAATTCCAGTATTGAATTTTTTCACAGGTTATCTCTTCAACCCCTCGTATTCGCTAAAAACGATGGATCAAACTCCCTTAGTTCGATTGAAAAAAGATTCCTCCTTTTTTGGAAGAAGATTTAAAATTTCAAAATTATCAGAAATAGACGAAAAACACGAAGATGTAATTATGTTGGGACTTATGATGATGATTTTACTCGAGCGAAGAAGAGGATAATTTTATTATCTTTGCTCGTGTTATTTTTCTATTAATACTATAATTATTATGAAAGAGATTGTATTACGCTTTATTTATGAAGCAATTGATGAAACCAATGAGATGCTCGACGAAGATCATCAAATTGTGAAACATTTGGATACTAAATTATATGGTTCTGGATCACATTTGGACTCTATTGAGTTGGTAAACCTAATTGTTTCCGTGGAGCAAAAAATTGAAGAATTTTACCAAAAAGAGATTACATTGGCAGATGAACGAATCATGCAAATGAATCAAAATCCATTTTCAACCATTGCTCGCTTTGTGGATTATGTAGAAACGATCATTGCAGAAAATAAATAATCATGAAAACGATCCTTATCAGTGGAGTTTCTGGCAGTATTGGCCGCTTTTTGGCTGAATATTTTTTAAACAAAGGATATTTTGTCGTCGGATTGAGCCGGAAGAATTGCGAAATAGCTAATTTTTCCTCCTTATATCAAAACTTTTTGGTTGATTTAAAAGATGAACAGAATATTTTGTCTCTTTTTAAAACATTGCGGAGTCAAAAAACTGCTTTGGATGGATTTATTCATTGTGCAGGGTTGTCGGCATCGGCAATTTCGACCTCGGTGAGTAAAGAGGTAGTGAACGATATTTTTGATGTAAATGTGACTGGCTCCATCGTTTTGCTTCGCGAAGTGGTTAAAAATATGAACACAAACAGAGCTGGTTCTGTGGTGAATATGAGCTCGATTACGGCTTCTATTTTTAATAATGGAAGTGCTACGTATGCCTCTTCAAAAGTCGCTTTTGAACAATTTTGCAAACAAATGGCCATCGAAAATGCGCGATTTGGGATTAGAATTAACTCCCTCAGATTACCCGCCATCGAAAATACAAAAATGAATGCATCACTCTCCGATGTCATGAAAAGTGAGATTTTAAACAATACTATGTTGAAACGGGAACTGAAGTTGCAAGAAGTTGCCAGTCTCTGTCATTGGCTTCTGAGCGATGATGCTGCCGTTGTTACGGGTGAAACTATTACGCCAGGTGGAGTATGGTAACAGATGTGTATGCCGTTAAAAATGGAAGTCAGCACGAAAATGCCTATTTTGTGGTAGACGATTCCAAAAATACGATCATTATCGATCCGGGGGTTGATCTGGCGCTGATTTTAGATTTTGTGGCAACGAATAAATTGGTTCCCATTTTGGTATTGGCTACGCACGGACATTGGGATCATATCAGCGCGGTATCCGCAATTACAGATTTTTTTAACATCCCTTTTTCGGTGCATCCGAACGAGAAAAAATTGATAAAATCGCTGAACTTGTTTCGAATGTTGGTGGATAAACTTCCTTTTGTGAAATTGCCCTCCATCGATATTCCGCTGGAACACAACCAACCTATTACCGTGGGTGGTTTTGAAATTAATCCTTTTTTGATCGGTTCTCACACCCCAGGGAGCGTTTTGCTGCTGATCGAAAACCATCTTTTTACGGGAGATATTTTGTTTAAAGGATCCATTGACGATGAAACAAGTGCCAAAAATCCGAAAAAATTTATCGAAAATATTGAAATTATCAGTAATTTAGCTGATGATATCATTATTTATCCAGGTCATGGACCAAAAACATGGCTAAAAGAGGAGATGACTACAATCTACGACTTAAAAAAATAAAATATGAACGCAAAAATTGGACATATTTCTTACTTTTTACCTAAAAACAAAGTCACAAACGAACAGTTAGAAGAGAAATATCCCAGTTGGAATATGAAGTCATTGGTCAAGAAAACAGGCGTTTACACGCGACATATTGCCGATGACGACGAAACAGCGTTGGATCTTTCGGTGGTTGCTTGTAAGAAGTTTTTTGCCGAAACGGGAATGCAACCCGAAAGTGTGGATGCTATTTTATATTGCACTCAGTCTTCTGACTACATCATGCCTCCCAATGCATTATTGCTTCATCGTCATTTCGATTTTAGAAATGATATTCCTGCGTTTGATATTAATTTAGCATGCTCGGGATATATTTATGGACTTTCCATCGCCAAAGCAATGGTGGTTTCTCAAATGGCGAAAAATGTGCTTTTGGTCACTGCCGATACCTATTCCAAATATATAAATCCTCGCGATCGGTCGACAAAAACACTTTTTGGAGATGGTGCTGCGGTTACTTTGATAGAGCCTTGCGATGATGATCGAGGGATTTTATTCCAATCGCTTGGATCGGAAGGCAAGTTTTACAAGAAATTCTATATCCCAGCGGGCGGACTCCGAAAGCCTAAGTGTGAGTCGACTGCTTTTGAAGATTTTGACGCTGCGGGAAATGTTAAAAATGAAGAACAAATTCACATGGATGGATTGGGCGTGTGGAATTTTATTCGCACCAAAATCCCCGTTCATATTTCAGAGTTTTTGGAAAAATCAAGCATGGATTTAAACGATATCAACCATTTTATTTTCCATCAAGCGAGTAAACTCACCTTGGATTCTCTGATTAAAGTGCTAAAAATATCTCCTGATAAAGTTTATATAAATCTGGATAAAGTCGGCAATACCGTCTCCTCTTCAATCCCAATTGCTATTGCAGATGCGCGCAAAGAGGGGTTGCTTGTGGAGGACGAAATAATTTTGCTTTCTGGTTTTGGAGTTGGACTTTCGTATGGATCTATGTTGTATAAAGTATAGTCATGAGCACAAAGGTAAATTTACAAATAAACGACGCTTCTCCGGCACTTAAACATGCAGCAAAGGTGTTTTTTGTCGATGTTTGTAACTTGTCTTTGTCCATTGTCGACCATTTTTCGGATTCAAAAGATGGAATTAATATAGAATATTCTACTAAAAATGATTTACATGTAATTTATTTGCAACAAGCTCACATTCAAGGAGTTAATCCCGAGGTAGATTTCTCTTGCCAAAATGTGCGTTTTCCATATAAAACTTCCGATCAATCTTTTTTGCCGTTTGATCCTATTGCACTCACATGGCTTCTGATGCTATTGCCTCAAGAGCAATTAAAAGAGTGCGATTTTGATCAACATCATCGTCCTGTAAGCAGTACGTTATGGATTGTGAAAAATAAATTGCATCAGTTTCCGCTGATAGATATTGCTGCAAAAATGTTTCTGACTGAGCTGGAATTAAAATTTCCAGACTTTGTTTTTCCAACTCAAAAGCCAATTTTTCAACCTACTTTTGATATAGACATTGCTTTTGCACATAAATCGAAGTCACTACTTCTTCATGGATTAGGATCTGCTTCTCTGCTGGTAAAGTTAGATTATAAAAATCTACAGAAACGACTCAAAGTATGGGTAAAAAAAGAGTCCGATCCCTACGATGTTTTTGATGAATTGTTAGATGTTCTCGGTGAGGCTGGTCTCCAAGCGATTTTCTTCGCCATGACGGCAAATAGAAGTAAATATGATAAAAATAATAATCATGCCTCTTCATCGTATCGGAAGTTGTTGAAAAAATTGTCCGAAAATCATACCGTAGGATTACATCCGGGGTATGTTTCGGCGACAAAACCCTCGATCGTTCCCCTCGAAAAAATGCGACTCGAGAATATCATCGGAAAACAAGTTACCCAAGTTCGGCAGCATTTTTTAAGACAATTTCTCCCCAATTCGTGGGATGTCTTCGTGGAAAATGGATTTACCGACGATTACAGCATTGGTTTTGCTACTCATAGTGGGTATAAAGTAGGTACTTGTCGCCCGTATCAAGCATTTGACGTGGTTGCGAATAAAGAACTTCCATTGATGTTGCATCCATTTGCAATGATGGACACCGCTTTGTCTCATTATCAGGGCAATAACTCTGCGGAAATATTGGAGCAAACTACCCAATATTTAAGCAATACAACAATTTATCAGTCTCCCATCTCTGCGGTGTGGCACAACTATGCCATGCCAGCGGAAAGTGAGGCGTTGGCGATTTTTAAAAAACAGATTTCAATTTTTCATGACCATGATTCAATACATTAAACATTCTGATATCGATTTTGAAAAATGGGATCACTGTATTTCAAAATCTATAAATGCATCGTATACAGCCTTGTCAGATGTGTTAGATATTACATGCTCCAACTGGGATTGTTTGGTGTATGGCGATTATCAAGCTGTTTTCCCTTTGCCATGGCGACGAAAAATGGGACTGAAATACATTTATCCTCCATTTTTTTCTACCCAATTGGGACTTTATTCACCCACCGAAATGGATGTGTTGCCATTTATTGAGTCGATTCCAAAGGATTTTAAATACATTGAAATAAAATCAAATACTTCATTTAAAACTCCTTCCGAAGTGCCTATAATGAAGAGAAATCGGACTTATTATTTGGATTTAAAACCTGCGTACGATGAACTATTTGCCAATTTTTCAAAAAATCACAAGCAAAATGTTCGTAAATCAGAGGACGTTGGTCTTACACTGTCCAAACATGGCGATATTACTTCAATTATTGACCTTTTTCAGACCAATCAAGGGAGCATTGCTTCTTTTAATTCATCAGATTATCAAAATTTACACAAACTAATGACTCTCCTCCGTTCCGATGGAAAAGTCGAAGTATGGAGTGTGTTTGATGAGACCAATACCTTGTGCGCTGGTGGTTTTTTTATCTTTGAGTATGATAAAATCCATTTTCTTTTTTCGGGAAGTAATGCGGTGGCCAAGGAGCAAAAAGCGATGTTTTTTCTCTTTGCTCAATTTATAAAAGAGCATGCAAACAGTGAAAAGATTTTGGACTTTGGAGGTTCTAATAATGATAATTTAGCCCGTTTTTACCATGGATTTGGTTCTGTGGACAATTTTTATGATACAATTTGTGTGGATAGACTGCCTAAGGTTTTCCAATGGATCAAAAACATGAAAAAAATCATCAAAAAGTAGGATAATCTATCAGAAAGTTATATATTTGAAAAAAAATCGAAAAGCATGATACACAATTTAGGTTTAAACAACTCTATTATTAATCAGTTTATGGCTGAAGTAAGAGACGTTGAGTTACAAAAAGATTCAATGCGTTTTAGAAATAATATGATCCGTTTGGGTGAAATATTTGCGTATGAAATTAGTAAAATGCTCGATTATACCGAAGAGAATGTGATCACTTCTTTGGGCGTAGCAAAAGTTTCAACCATGCTCCAACAGCCAGTTTTGGCCACTATATTACGAGCAGGATTGCCGTTGCACGAAGGATTGCTCAATTTCTTCGATCATGCCGACAATGCTTTCATCTCAGCGTATCGCCGTCACTACAACGACGGGACTTTTGAAATTAAAATAGACTATCTATCCAGTCCATCTCTCGAAAACAGAGTATTGGTATTAGCTGATCCAATGTTGGCCACGGGTCAGTCGATGGTGTTGACTTACAAAGAGATAGTAGCGGCTCATGGCAAACCCAAACACACTCATATTGTAAGTGCAATCGCAAGTGCGGAAGGTGTTGAATACTTGAAACGACTTATGCCTCCCGGAGAATTTACCTTTTGGACTGCCGCCATCGATGAAGAATTGACGGCACAATCTTACATCGTTCCAGGACTTGGAGATGCTGGTGATTTAGCTTTTGGTGCAAAGTCAAGTGATTAATAGGTGCTAATTGTAATTGTTGCCCCTTTTTTTTATCGGTTTGTCGAAATATTGATGCTATTTTCGAGTTAAATAATTAGTTTTGTTTCAAATTAGATCATATTGACGAAAAGATTTGATAATTAACAGTATATGCGTAATAATATTCATTTCATGATGCAAAATTACAGTACCGTATGAAAAAGCTAAATACCGAAAATTTATTCATTGCACTTCATTCCATCAGGAGTCATAAAACACGGACTTTTCTTACAATATCCATCATTGCTTTTGGAATTATGGCTTTGGTTGGAATATTAACAGCAACCGATGCGTTGGAATCCTCCATCAACAAAAATTTTACTCAAATGGGAGCTAATACTTTCAGTATATCCTCTCGTCAGTATGGAGGCGAAGGGAAAAGGCGAAAAGGTCGTGGAGCAGAAAGTTTGAATATTACTTACAACGATGCGATGCTTTTTAAAAAACAATTTGATTATCCCGCTCTTATTTCATTAAGTTTTCGGCAATCGCAAATTTCCACCATTAAATATATGTCCGAAAAAACAAATCCAAACATCTCTGTGTTTGGAATAGATGAAAATTATATACTTACGTCCGGAAATGTAGTTTCAAAGGGAAGGGTTTTTACAGCAGAGGAGTCGCAAAGTGGCTCTTACATAGCTGTTTTGGGAAAAAAAGTAGCCGAAGAGTTGTTCAAAAACTCAGATCCCATCGACAAAGAGATTTTGATTGGTAGCGTTCGTTATAGAGTGGTTGGAGTGCTCGATTCTAAGGGCTCTAGTTTTGGCTTTAGCGGCGACAGAAACTGTTATGTCCCCATAAACAATGCTCGTACTGCCTTTTCGACCGGAGATAAATCCATTACGATAAATGTGATGAATACTTCGGATAAATCTATAGAAGAGATCGTATCGGAAGCTCAAGGATTATTTCGCTCTATTCGTAAACTACGACCCACCGATGATGATAATTTTTCGATTGAAAAAAGCGATAATTTGGCCAATAATTTAAACGATCAGCTGAAATACGTCACCATGGCCACCACTATTATTGGGTTAATTACCCTTCTGGGAGCCGCTATTGGTCTGATGAATATCATGTTGGTATCAGTGACAGAGCGAACTAGAGAAATTGGAGTTCGTAAAGCAATTGGTGCAAAAAAATCAGCCATAAAATATCAATTTCTCACCGAGTCTATCGTGATTGGACAGCTGGGCGGTTTTGTGGGGATTATATTGGGTATTTTAATCGGCAATGGTGTTGCAATGGTAATAGGTTCAACTTTTATCGTTCCATGGTTGTGGATTTTTCTGGGAGTAGTGCTCTGCTTTTTGGTGGGAGTACTTTCGGGATATATTCCAGCAAATAAAGCAGCCAATTTAGATCCAATTGAAGCGTTGAGGTACGAGTAGACAGTTAACAGGGATCAGTTATCAGTTAACAGTTATCAGTTAACAGTTATCAGTTATCAGAGTTGTCAGAGTGAAGTTCAAGGAGAAAGAGTTGTAACGGGGTAACGGAGCGAAGCTCGACTAAAGAAGTGACGAGTAACGAGTGACGAGTAACAGAGCGAAGCTCGTCTTGCTTCGCATTCGGACTCGCATTCGCATCGTCGCTTCGCGGTCGGACTCGCTTCCCGAAAAAAAGAGCAGCCCAATGGCTGATCGTTTTTTTTCGAGGATCCACGAATTTTCACAAAATCTCTCCGCCGCGGCGGATTAAAATTCGGGATGCGCATCGTCGCTCCGCGTATCATCGCTTCGCGGTCTTTTTATATTTCACATTTTGGTCACTGAGCCTGTCGAAGTGCACCCCGTCACTTTCCTCCATCATCGCTCCGCGGTCACTCGTTACTCGTTACTCCGTCACTTTCCCCCCATGGTTTATAAAAGTGTTGAAAACTAGTTGGTTTTTTTTATAAAGTGAGTGAAAATGGTATAGTTTTTTTTCATACCTTTGTAAATAAATAGATATTTTATATATAGTTGATTATGAATGATTTAGAAAAAACCATTGAAGCGCAAGGAAGTTATACTGCTGATAATATTACAGTTTTAGAAGGTTTAGAAGCGGTTCGTTTGCGTCCATCAATGTATATTGGTGATACCAGTTTCAGAGGATTACATCATTTGGTTTACGAAGTGGTTGATAACTCAATTGATGAGGCGTTGGCTGGATATTGTAAAATGATTAATGTAACGATTCACACCGATAATTCAATCACCGTAGTAGATGATGGTCGTGGTATTCCAACGGATCTTCACGAAAAGGAAAATAGATCTGCGTTAGAGGTTGTTTTAACTGTGTTGCATGCGGGTGGAAAATTTGATAAAGGCTCTTATAAAGTTTCTGGTGGTCTTCATGGTGTTGGTGTTTCTTGTGTAAATGCTCTTTCTGAAGACTTGAAAGTGGAAATTTTCCGTCAAGGAAAGCATTACATGCAGGATTACAAAATTGGAGTTCCTCAATATCCAGTAAAAGTCGTTGGAGAGACCGCAGTTTCAGGTACGAAAGTTCATTTTAAACCTGATTCTACTATTTTTTCCAATACAGTTTATGATTTTAACACCCTTTCGGCTCGATTGAGAGAGTTGTCATATCTAAACCGTAAACTCACATTGACACTTACCGACGAAAGAGAATTTGACGATGATGGTCAACCACTGAAAGAGGTTTATTACTCAGAATTGGGTTTGGTTGATTTTATCGGTTACCTTGATGGAACTCGTGAAAAACTAATGCCAGAGCCAATTTATATGGAAGGTGAACGCAATGGAATTCCTATGGAGATTGTAATGCAATACAACACCTCTTTCTCGGAAAATATTCATGCTTACGTTAACAATATCAATACCCACGAAGGTGGAACTCACTTAGCAGGTTACAGAAGAGGACTTACTCGTACTCTAAAAGGATATGCTGAGAAATCTGGAATGCTTGCAAAATTGAAATTTGATATCAGTGGTGATGACTTTAGAGAAGGTCTTACCACAATTATTTCGGTAAAAGTACAAGAACCTCAGTTTGAAGGTCAGACCAAAACTAAGTTGGGAAATAACGAAGTAATGGGTGTTGTGGATTCGCTTACCAGTGAAATGCTTTCTAACTATTTAGAAGAAAATCCTAAAGAAGCCAGAACCATTGTAAACAAAGTAATATTAGCGGCTACTGCTCGTCACGCTGCTCGTAAAGCCCGTGAGATGGTGCAACGTAAAAACGTGCTTTCATCCACTGGTTTGCCAGGTAAACTTTCTGATTGTTCTGAACGTAATCCAGAATTATGTGAGATTTATTTAGTCGAAGGGGACTCTGCGGGTGGAACAGCAAAACAAGGTAGAGATCGTAAGTTTCAAGCAATTCTTCCTCTTAGAGGAAAGATTCTAAACGTTGAAAAAGCAATGCAACACCGCGTATTTGAGAGCGAAGAGATCAAGAATATGTACACTGCATTGGGAATTCAAATTGGAACCGAGGAAGATAGTAAAGCGTTGAACTTGACTAAATTAAGATATCACAAAGTAATTATCATGACGGATGCTGACGTCGATGGTAGTCACATCGACACACTTATATTAACGTTTTTCTTTAGATATATGCGCGAAATGGTCGAGTTTGGTTATATTTATTTAGCCACTCCTCCTCTTTACTTGGTCAAAAAAGGAAAAGATGAGCGCTATTGCTGGTCAGAAGAAGAACGTAAAGAGGCAACTGCTGCTTTGGCCGTAAATGGAAATGAATCTAATGTTCATGTTCAACGTTACAAAGGTCTTGGAGAGATGAACGCAATTCAACTTTGGGATACAACCATGAATCCTGATACTCGTATCTTGCGCCAAATTACCATCAACAATGCTACCGAAGCAGATCGTGTATTCTCAATGCTTATGGGAGACGAAGTTCCACCACGTAGAGAGTTTATCGAAAAAAATGCTAAATATGCCAACATAGATTTATAAAATCTTCAGTTGCTTAAAATATAAAAAAGGTTTTACATGATTATTTGTAAAACCTTTTTTTTTATTGATTCTATTACCATTTGTGTGGAAAAACAAGTTCAAATTATAAGTGATAATTTAACGAATGAATTTTTATAAGTCACTTATAGGTCATAAGATTCCTCACTTTGTTCGGAATGACATGATTGTGAACACTCTAAATACTCCATAATACACCATTCTTGTGTCATTCCGAACGAAACGGAGTGAAGTGAGGAATCTCATTTGTAGTAGAACCTTTTTCTATAATACTTCCACTTCGAGGCGTGGTGAACTAACTACCAATGACAGATTGAAAAAACTATTTTTGATTTTTCTTCTTTTCGGGTCATCCTGAGCCAGCCTGCCCTGAGGCATCGAAGGGAAGGACTTCATAAGCACTTTCCAGAAAGTTCTTTCTATAATACTTCGATTATCACGATAGCTATCGTGACAGTATGACGCTTGGAAAATGTTTAATAATCAACATATTAAGTTCTAAAGGGTGGCGGTTTTCCCACTGTCTTCAGCCTTTAGCTCCAATTTTTTCAGCATGAAATCCCACTTTGACAGTTTTTAAATATGGCGATAGCTTATAAACAAACATATTAGATTGATTGTTAGGTGTTTTTACCATCTCTTTAATAATAGAATTCCGGGTGAGAATTAAAAATTAAAAATCGTATCTTTGTAATCTATATGAAAATTGAAATACAAAAATATATCTCACATCCAATCTTTAATATTATAAGTACTTGTGCAGATGAAATAGGAGTGGAGTGTTACGTTATTGGTGGATTTGTTAGAGATTCCATCATTGGGCGATCCACCAATGATGTGGATGTGGTGGCCATTGGTAGTGGCATTGATTTGGCAAAAGCTGTCGCCAGCAAATTAAAAGTAGAGGTGAATGTTTTTAAGAGTTTTGGTACGGCTATGCTCAAATATCATGGGGTAGAAGTGGAATTTGTAGGTGCCCGAAAAGAATCATACCGCCAAGAATCGCGCAAACCAATTGTAGAAGATGGAACGCTGCAAGATGATCAAAATAGAAGAGATTTTACCATCAATGCCATGGCAATTGGTCTTGATAAAAAGAATTTTGGAAAATTATTAGATCCATTTAATGGGATTGAAGATATTAAGAATAAGATTCTTCGAACTCCTTTAGATCCAGATATTACTTTTTCGGATGATCCTTTGAGGATGATGAGAGCCATTAGATTTTCCACGCAACTGCGCTTTATGATTGACGATGTTGCATTGGATAGTATTACACGTCAGAGCGAACGAATTGAAATAATTTCAAAAGAGCGGATTGCAGAGGAACTTAATAAAATTATTTTAAGCAATACCCCTTCGAGAGGATTTTTGCTTTTAGAAAAAACCAAACTATTACGACTTGTTTTTCCAGAATTTGCCAATTTGAAAGGGGTGGATTTATACGAAGGAAAAGGGCATAAGGATAATTTTTATCACACACTTCAGGTGTTGGATAATATTTCGAATGGGACTGATAATCTTTGGCTTAGGTGGGCAGCAGTGCTTCACGATATTGCCAAACCATTGACGAAGAGATTTGAACCAAATCATGGTTGGACCTTTCATCAGCATGAATATATTGGGTCTAAAATGGTGGCAAATATTTTTCTGAATATGAAGTTGCCGTTGAATGAAAAGATGAAGTATGTTCAAAAAATGGTGAGTTTGCACCTTCGTCCCATCATATTGGCAGAAGATATTGTTACAGATTCTGCCGTTAGAAGATTGCTTTTTGATGCGGGTGAAGATATCGATGATTTGATGTTGCTTTGCGAAGCTGATATTACCTCCAAAAATCCTGAAAAAGTAAAAAAATACATCAAGAATTTCGAAAATGTAAGGATAAAACTTAAAGAGATTGAAGAGAAGGATAAGATTCGAAATTGGCAACCTCCTATTTCGGGAGAGTTGATTATGAGCACATTCAATATTTTACCTTGTCGCCAAGTGGGTGATATTAAAAATGCAATTCGTGAGGCCATATTGGATGGAGAAATTCATAATAATTACGAAGAGGCTTATCAGTTTATGTTGAAAATTGGTGAAAGTTTTGGGCTAAAGGTTCACAAGGAATCTTGATTTTTTTTCTGTCATCACCTCTCAAATAAAACATCAATTTGTGAGACTATTATTTTTTTTGTAAGTTTGACCCATAATATATAAAAAAAATACCAACGATGTTTAAAAACAGAGCTTTTCCTCACACGTATATCATTATTTTTACGGTCATTATTTTTGCGGCCCTTGCAACTATGTTTATGCCTGCTGGCCAGTTTCAGCGAGAGCTAAATCCTGCCACAGGAAAGAGTGTAATTGTTCCAGGGTCATACCAACAGGTAGATCAGCAACCTCAAACGTGGCAAATCTTCTCTTCATTTTATAAAGGGTTTGTTCGTTCTCCACAAATCATCGTTTTTATTCTTTTGTTAGGAGGTGCATTTTGGATTATGAACGAGAGCAAGGCCATTGATGCGGGAATTCACTCTTTTATCAAACAATCCAAAAAATTTGAGAGACATAAAATTATAAAAAAGTTGGGGGTCAACAACATCATCATTGCCCTAATCATGTTTATGTTTAGCTTCTTTGGGGCGGTGTTTGGAATGAGCGAGGAGACCATTGCTTTTGTCATCATTTTTGTCCCACTTTCCATCTCCATGGGATACGATTCCATTGTGGGGGTTTGTATGACCTTTATTGGCGCTGGTTTGGGATTTGCTGGCTGTATGCTAAATCCATTTACGTTGGGAATTGCACAACAAATTTCCGGAGTTCCTATGTTTTCCGGCATTGAATATCGATTTGTGATGTGGATTATTATCAACATCGTTGGAATAGGATATGTATTGTTTTATGCGAATAAAATTAAAAAGAATCCCACCAAATCTTTGGTTTACAAAGAAGATGAGTATTGGCGTAAACATATTACTGAAAATCAAGTAGTTGAAATTCAAAAAACGGGCAAAAGGGCTTGGGCTACCTATTTTCTGCTCTTGGCTGTTTTTATCTATTATTCCATCATCTCATTTGTTAACTTATCTCCAGATACCAATGTTGCTTTTGGTTTTATTTTATCGTCAACATTGCTTTTTGCCATTTTTGGATACTTCTCTTTAGGAAAAGGAACTCAATATTATGTGCTTAATATTCTGCTGTTTACCATTGTTTTTCTTGTTGGAGGTGTGGTTGTTTACAAATGGGAATTGTTAGAAATTGCATCACTTTTCTTGGTGATGGGAATTGTGGCCGGTGTTGCCATTGACAAAAGACCGAACGAAATTGTAAAATTGTTTATCGCTGGAGCAAAAGATATTTTGAGTGCGGCTTTGGTGGTTGGTTTAGCGGGTGGAATTATTGTGATATTGGAAGATGGAAAAGTAATCGATACCCTTTTGTATAGCATTGGAAACTCTATTTCTGGTTTTGGAAAAGTAACCACGCTTTCGCTGATGTACGCATTTCAATCTTTTTTAAATATGATTATCACTTCAGGTACTGCAAAAGCAGCGCTAATTATGCCACTGTTATCGGATATTTCCGACATGGTCGGTCTATCGCGCCAAGCCACAGTTACTGCTTTTCACATTGGAGATGGATTTACAAATCTAATTACACCTACTTCGGGTGTATTGATTGGAGTTTTGGAAATTGCACGTATTCCATTTGGAAAGTGGTTTAAATGGGCGTTTCCTTTCATTCTTTTATTGGTATTTTTAGGATGGTTATTGCTAATTCCAACCGTCACGATGACTTTGCCGAACTTCTAAATCTTAATCTGCGCGAAAACGTTATCTTTTTTTGTGTGAAGTGGAAAGTGGCAAAGCGTGGTTAGAGGGGATAGCAGGTGAAAAGATTTTCTGTGATCACGATAGCTATTGTGAGTGAAAAGAAGATCGCGATGCGTGGCTTAAGAGGATTTGACAACGTCCGCTGCGGCGGAATACGAATTTTTACGAATCGAAGGACGGCGGAGCCAATTTGACTTCAGAGCACGGAGTGCTCAATGTCTTTAACCGTGAGCGCCAGCTTACGGTTAATCTGCGTCAGCAGAACTGCAGCCTGGAAGGCTGAATGTGACAGGATTTGTCGCTGATTTACTGGTCTTTTTTTTTAACCACGTCCGCCGCGGCGGAAACACGAATTTGAGTAACCTTTGTTGCTGGTCTGATAAATCAGCCCAATTTTCACGAACCGAAGGACGGCGAAGCCAATTTAGTAACCTTTGTCGCTATTTTCTTTGGTTGCGGGCTGAAAGCGGTGTACTGAGCCCTCCCTTGGACGATAAACCTGTCGAAGTGCCCAGCTTATTTCAGCCCCAGGCCGGTTACTGAGCTTGTCGAAGTGCTGGGGCTGAAATGTTTACGAACATCAAAGATTTTGGCGGAAAAATTGTTGCGTAGCAAAACGATTTTTGTGACAAAATTCTGTTTGGAGTTAAAAGCGGCAAAGCGTGGCAGAGAGAGTCTTTTTTTACAGCTTGTCTAGCTTCAGATAGGGATTTGAGTAACCTTTGTCGTGGAGTTGATGAATCAGCTCAAGGATTTAAATTGAATCGGGGCTCGTTAGTATTTTTTTGCGATACTAAAGGATTCTAATTCCCTGCAACTCTAATTCTAATTTTTTCAAAAGGTTGATTTCACTTTTTTTGTGAATGGTTTTTATTCGTAAATAAAAGAGTGCTTTTTCTGCGCTATTTTTAGAAAATTTGAATACGATGGCAAGGGTAAATAGGATTAAACTTCCCCAAAGAAAATAATTTGAAATCAAAAAAAATATTGCTAATAAGAGACAAATGACCCAAATTGGGTAAAAAATCATGATGGATACTACTTTTATAGAGGCTTCCCATTGGCGGTCGGCAAAATTGCTGATGAGTTTGTGGTAACAAAGTTTTGCGGGCAAAAACAGAAGGGAAGCCAACAGATAAAAAGGAGTAATTAGAAGCTTACTAATTGAAATAGAGTTATTTATATTCCCCATTTGTCGCGAGGGGAGTGCTAAATTATTCCATAGTTTTTTATACTCTTTTGTCTTGGAAATCACATCCTCTTTATCTGAATTTTCTAACTCATAATATTTTTTCACCCACTGCTGCTGAACGATAAAAATTCTGTTTCCATTCGGTTTTTGGAAGTTGATTTTCGAAAATAAATTGATGAGATCATAGTTCTCTTCCTCTTCGATATTTACTAGGTTCTCTTTTAATTTTTCGGAAATAATTGTCGTTAGTTGATGAGTAGTTCGTGAAATGTTTTGGTTGTTTTCTTCCAAAAACTGTTGAGTGGATATTGGTTCGCCAATCGAAAGATTTAGCCACGAGCAGCTATGTTTGTGACTCTCGTAATTGATCCCAACTGGAACGATAAATACATCTTTTTTTATCGCCAAAAGAGCACCCACAGCCATTCTTGCGACTCCTTTTTTCAAAGGTCGCAATCTGCGTTGGTAAAGGTGCGAACCTTCGGGAAAAATTAAAATTACTTTGTTTTCGTCCAACAGTTCGTTACATTCGTCAAATATTTGTTCATTGTTTGCCAATTCACTCAGTCCGTCTCTTAATCGGTAGATGGGAATTAAATTGAGTGCTCTTAATATTTTCCCAATGGGTTTTTTCTTGAAAATATCAGCCCGAGTCATAAAATGCACTGGTCTTTTTAATGAAACTGCCACTACAAGCGCATCTAATAATGCATTTTGATGATTTACAGCCAATAATATCGGTTGATTATTTGGGATGTTTGAAAGCCCATGGACCTCTATTTTTGAAAAATACAGCCAAATTACACTTTTTACCCAAACATAAATAATACGGTACAACATGAGACTTAGTTTTTAAGTTTTTTTTGTCGGTACGACCAGAAAGTAGCAATTCCGATTCCCGAAACCATGTGCCAAACGCCCCACCAAGCTGCAATAAAGGCCATTCCGCCAATTCCATTAAAAAGTTTTGGATTAAAAATTAAGGCCAATGCCAATCCCGAATTTTGAATACCCGTCTCGATTGAAACGGTGTAAACATCTTTTTTGTTGAGTTTTGCCAGCGAAGCAATGGAATATCCTGTAAAATAAGCAATGGCGTTGTGAATCAAAACCAAAATTAATATCAAATAAAAGGTATCGGTAATATAACTACTGTTTGCATAAAAAGCAGCGACAATAAAGCCTATAAAAACAACCAAGGAGATGATTTTAATCGGTTTGATAATTATTTTTGTCAGTTTTGGCAAATATTTATTGATCAACATTCCAGCAATCATTGGAATTCCAAGTAAGATGAAAACCGTTTTAAACATTTGAACTACATCTAATTTTATAGGCTTAATGATGGACGCTGCTTCGTAATATAGATTTCCCCAAATGGAAAAGTTAATGGGGGTGAGGATAATGGCAATCAAGGTCCCAGCGGCTGTCAGGCTCACCGATAGTGGAACGTTTGCTTTTGATAATGCTGATATGTAGTTGGAGATATTTCCGCCAGGACAGGTGGAAACTAAGATCATCCCAAGTCCGATGGCTGGCGGTGGATTTAAAAGAAATACAAGTAAAAAAGTAACAGCGGGTAAAACGATGAACTGTGATAACAGTCCGATAAGCAGCGATTTGGGTTTTGATAAGAGGTCGATAAACTGTTGAAAATGTATTTCCAATGCCACCCCAAACATGATAAATCCTAAAGTGATGTTTAGAAAGATCATTCCCGACGGGGAAAAGTTTAATCGAACTGAGTCTAATACTGATAGAGAATCAAACATAGGTTTTTTTATTATTTAGGTTAGAAATTGAGTTACAATATATTTTTAAGGATTAAAGAAGTATGACGAAGTTTTGTCAAAATGTGAAAACCATTTTACTTCGAAGATTTATTTTGATTAATACTTTTGTCTTGATACAAAAGTATTCAAAAAATCAAGACTTCGCCAAAAAAAAGCTAAAAAAGAGGTGGTTTTCTGGCGCGAGCCAAGTTGTAGCAATTCTATTTATAAAACTGTTCTGGTTTTGTAAATTTAGGATGCTAAATGCACGGTTCTGTTTTTGTAAACTTATTTTAAGAGTAAAACACTATACAGAAACGGCATTATGAGATTTACGGAGGTAATTTAATTCACATGACGGGTTTTTCTGATCTGTATCTATTAACTTCAACGCACCCGCCTCGCTAATCCCCGAATATAAAGTTTCTAAATCGCATTTTGATTATAATTGATATTCGAGGGCAGGCCGTAAAATTACCTCTTTTTAATACGAGAATGTTTTATTATTAATCGGTCGTATTGAGCTCGTCCCAAACAGTGGGACTTGGTTCTTAACGCTTTTTTGACCCTAAATTAAAAATTGAGGGTTAAACTGAACTAAATTAGGACGTTCTGAGATTACAATAAACAATCTTGAACAAAAGGACATATCACACCTTAAAAGATAAATAACTGTAATGAAGCATTTTAATCATCCTTTTTGATTTTTTTTGCGGATTTTAGATTGTAGATAAATATTAAATTGGTATTTTTGCAAAAATAATGAACATAATTTAAAATACAATCAACTATGGGACGTGCGTTTGAATACAGAAAAGCCCGAATGTTTAAGCGTTGGGGAAACATGTCAAGAACATTTACTCGATTAGGAAAAGAGATCACAATGGCCGTAAAAGTAAGTGGTCCTGATCCGCAAAACAACTCAAAACTACGTCTTTTACTACAAAATGCGAAGCACGAAAACATGCCAAAGGACACCATCGACCGGGCAATAAAACGTGCAACGGAGAAGGACACAAAAGATTATAAAGAAGTTGTATATGAAGGATATGGAGCGCATGGCGTTGCTGTTTTAATCGAAACTGCTACCGATAACACCACAAGAACCGTTGCAAATATCAGAACTTGTTTCAACAAAAACAATGGCTCATTAGGGACTACTGGAATGTTAGATTTTATTTTCGACAGACAGTGCAGTTTTACCGTAGCAACAAAACCTGAATTAGACATTGAAGAATTTGAATTAGAACTAATTGATTTTAATGTAGACGAAGTTTTTGAAGAAGATGGTGAATTGATGATATTTGCTGAATTTCAGAGCTTTGGGCCTATTCAAAAATACTTGGAAGAGAATGACTTTGAAATTAAATCATTCAAATTTGAACGCATTCCTAGCGATACCAAAGAACTTACCGAAGAGCAAAAAGAGGAAGTCTTTAAACTAATCGACAAAATTGAAGAAGACGATGATGTAACCAATGTTTTTCATAACATTAAAATGTAGTAAATACATTTAGCAAAAAACCGCTACCCTGATGGATAGCGGTTTTTTTTTTGCTAAATGTATTTACTATTAGAAATTATAGTTTTCTGAAAACTTATTTTACTTCGAAGATTTTTCTTTTTTAGTGTCACTTTTGTCTTGACATCCCGCCTTGCGGGATAAACTCCAGTAACCAAAATCCCGATAGCTATCGGGACAAGACTTCGCCAAAAAAGCTAAAAATCAAACATTTATGCTGATCGAGGCAAGCTATATGCGTTGTATAAGCAATGAATTTCACCCGACGGATTAATCGGCTTTTGATTCATACACATTATACCACCCGCCTCGCTTTAACCGCATAAATGATTGATTTTATTCACGCTTTTTTGCTGAGGTCGATCGAAGATAATATACCGATCTTTTCTTAGATAGAAAAACACTTTACTTCGAATATTTTTCTCTTTAATTAATATTTTTTCAGATTAAAAAACCGCTACCCTGATGGATAGCGGTTTTTTTTTGTGTTATAAAAGAATCAGATAATTACAATTTAATGGAAATTCCTCCCATGAAATTACGTCCTGCTTGAGGGAAATAGCCATCTTCGGCTTTGCGTTCTCCTCCTTCGTAATAACTATAAATCCAGGCATTGGCTACATACATTTGATTAAAAATATTGTTCATACTAAAGAATAGCGAAATCTCTTTCACAAACTTAGGCTTGAAAGAGTATCTAAGGATAAGATTATTGACCAAATATGCATCCAACATTCTATCCGAACTTGAACTATTGTCGATGTATTGATTCCCTACATATTTTGTTTGTAGCGATAATTCAAGGGTTGAAATTGGAAGATAGGTGATCGTGCTTGCAGCAATTACATCTGGCGATAAAGCAATATTAGTGGTTCCAATCAGCGTATCACGTTGTCCCCATGTATCCCAATCATCGACGAATTCGGTGAAGTTTTGGATTTTATTTTGACTAAAAGTGGCATTTGCTTGCCATCTAAACTGACGAATAGGTTGCCAAATTGCAGAGATTTCGATTCCTGCACGGTGACTTTTTTCAACATTTTTCATAAAAGAAGCGCCCACATCGTTTATCTCTCCGGTATACACAAGTTGGTTTTTATAATCCATGTAATACAGATTGGTATTTACAATCAGTTTTTTAGAGATAAAATGATAACCAAGTTCAAAATCATTTAAGGTTTCTGGAGTGGGTCTCAAGGAATCAACAGCTTCTACTAAGTTACTTCTTGTGGGCTCACGGTTGGCTACAGCGTAGGAAAAATAAACTTGATTTGATGGGTTGATATCGTATGAGAGACCCGCTTTTGGGTTGACAAAAGTCCAATTATGAGTTTGGGAAATATCTCTTAAATCACCATCGGTACCTGTGATTTTATACACGATATTTCTCACTTGCACGTCAGCCCATAAATTTAGTTTTTCCCATAATTGGTAGTTTACTTTTCCATAAACATTCACATCTTGCTTGTTTCCAGCACCTTTATAATAATCAAACTCACTTGGCATATTTCCTGAATATTGCATCCAAATAATTTTTCCATAATGATCGCCTTCGTAATTATTTGCACCGCCACCCAACGTAGCCGATAATTTTGAATTTGGCTTATACGTAGTAGAAAGTGTTAATCCATAAAAATGGTTATCTAAAAATTTTCGTCGCACCAAGTCTGTTTTTTTCAACGTATCCATTCCTATAATCTGATCTGATAATCCATATTTCTTATACTTCACATTGTCTTTGTATTGCTCGTAATAACCATATCCACGGGTGTAAAAAGCAGCAGCCGTTAAATTTAGCTTTGAATTAAATTCATGCGCAAATGTAAGATGATACCTCGTTTGCGAGTAGTTGTCAATTTCGTTGGCATAATATTTCTTTTGACCATTAGCATCATAATATCCACCAATTCCGTTGAATGTGCGATTTGTATCCAAAACATTAGACGGAACGCCATCCCACGACTGATCTGTTTTCTCTTTTCCCGTCAACATCATAAACTTGATCATGTTTTTCTTGCCAAAATACGAGACCGCTAAACTGCTCGAATTAAGATTGGCAGCCGATCTATCCATATAACCATCCGAGGTAATTTTAGACAAACGTCCATCCACAGATATTTTCCCATCAAGCAAACCAGTTCCAAAATTCACATTGTGTTTAAATGTATTAAATGAACCCGCCACTTCATTGATTTCAGCATATGCTTTGGGTTGAAACTTTAACGTTTGAAAATTCATGCTAGCGCCAAAAGCGGCTGCACCGTTAGAAGAAGTTCCCACACCACGTTGAATTTGGAGATTATCCACCGAAGAGGCGAAATCGGGAAGATTTACAAACCAAGCACCTTGTGATTCGGGATCGTTCAGTGGAACTCCGTCGATGGTTACATTAATACGAGTCTCATCCGTTCCTCGCAAGCGATATCCCACATTTCCAATTCCCGTTCCAGCGTCGGAAGTAGTCACCACCGAAACTGCCTGATCGATCACGGAAGTGATGTTTCGAGCATCATTTGCTTTTCTGATATCATTTTTAGAGATATCTTGAAATGTGGTCGGAGTTTTTCCATCAGCACGCGTTGCACTAACCACTACCTCATCGCTTAATATAGCTTTTGGCGTTAGAAAAATCTCTACTTGCTGATTTCCTTTTACCACAATGGTCTCGTTGGCCGTTTCGAAACCCATGTAAGAAACATGAATCACATAAGTGCCAGCTTTTAAACCATTGAAAGAAAATTCTCCTTTTTTGTTGGTCACTTCAGCTTTTAACTGATTGTTTACCAAGACATGAGCACGAGATAACGGCTCTTTAGTTTCTGCGTTTCTCACAACGCCAGTCATCGAAAATTGAGCATTTAGCGTTATAAAAACCGCCATTGCAACAATTGTCATTGAAATTTTTAATTTCATTTTTTTGTTTTATTAGTTTAACATACCGGATAGATGAAAGGGAAGATATCCATCCAATTCGTTAATTTGCCTATATTCCCTTCGTCGGCATTATCCGCATCAGGTTCAATGGGTGTGATCTCAGCCCGTTTTGTTAAGGCACCCCTTTCTGTTTGACGGTGCAAAATTAGTAATATTTTTGAAGATTGATCTACATTTCATTAGAATAACTCAATATTAACAAAAATTGCATCATAAAATATCTTCAAAAATCTATCTTACATTCTTTAACAAAAATCATCAACAAATAGGAGTTAACTAATTTCTAAATTTGAGATTTCACAAACTTAAAACTGAAGAAAAAACATCGTTTTTAGCACTAAATCTAAATATTTACCAAGGCCTTTAAACCTAAATTTCTAAACAAAAATAGAATCTACAACTACAATTTTAGCACTTTTAAAAAAATCAAAATAAGACCTCAAAAATCAATATTTTGATCAAAAAAATGCATTCATTTTTCAAATAGACAAAACACATCGTTATATTTTAATCAAAACAACTCAATATTCAGCCACTTTTTTAGTTTTCAACGGTTTTTTATGAAAAAAAAATATTAAATTAACAACAATTAGCACTTTTTTGTCTTAATTTAGAACTATGAAAACAAAACTGGGGGCAAATTTTTGTTTTTTTTGAAATTTTAGACTAATTCTTTTATGGAAGAAATCATTACGATTTCATTCATTAAAAACACATACTATAAATTGCAAAATTGAGAAAAAAAATCAAAAAATATATATAATGATGAGATATTTACTAATTTCTTTATTTGGATTAATATTATTCTCTGCACAATCACAGAATAAATCTATTGACACAATCCAGAACATAAATTTAAAAAAAGCTGTAATTTCAAATTCTAGAGCAACAAAAATTGACTCTAACAAAGGCCTTGAGATTCAGAAGGTAATGAGAGCAGCTGAACCCATCGAGACAATTAGTCAAATTGAAACTCCAATTGAGGCAATCGTTGATCCAGATTCAATCACCAAACAACATCAGCCGATAATTGTCAACCCCATCGACCTTAAAGGGCTAACCTTAGAGTATGCTCCAGCTTCAGCGCCAAAAGGGGTAACAGCAGTTCCAGGAAACGATTTAATCTGTAATGCATCTGTCTTACCAGTTAACGGAACCTGTTTAACCAGCCAAACAACCATCGATGCCACCTCGGATTACTCGGGTGGTTGCATCCCAAGTGGTTCTGTTACTGTTTTTTACAAGTTTACCATTACTGGAACGAACAACATGATGACGGTAGCTTTAGACAATTTTCCAGATATTGGCAGACAAGTATATTTTTACTTAATGAATGGCGATTGCGCTTCTCCAACTGCAATAAGAGCCGAGTGCGGAACTTCTATAAATCCATTAACTCAAAAATTCTACAACTTATCAGCAGGTACCTATTATCTTATGATTGGAACTCAACCCGGCGCAAGTTATCAACTGAACAGTTTTAGAATATGTGGAACTCAATCCGTTGCTCCAACCAGAATTACAGGTCCCGAACAAGATTGCGCGGGTGCAACCCCGGTTTGCGACGTTACTTATGTTCAGAACATTTCATACACCGGATACGGAAGTTATCAGGAAATAAATTACGGTTCAACTTGTTTAACCGGAGGAGAATCAAATTCGGTATGGTATATTTTCACCCCTCAAACTTCGGGGGATTTTGCATTTACCATCACCACCACCAAGGATTATGACTGGGCTTTATACAATTTAACTGCTATTGGAGGTTGTTCCCACATTCCGGGAGCCACGCCAGTTTTGTGCAACTATTCGGGAACTTATGGAAACACGGGGACCACACTTCCTGTAAATGCAACAATTCCACGTAGCTTAGACGCTTCGGGTTCGAAAACCATGCCTGGAGTCCCAGTAACAGCAGGCAACACATACGCTTTGATTGTAAACAATTATACCGCAGATATTAACGGCTACACCCTTTCGTTTGAAACAACCACCGGAACTGCTTCATTTATAGACAGCCCTCCTTCCTACGGCGAATATCCAAGATTAACGACAGCTTCTGTATCTTGCACCAGCAATACCATTGCCGTAAACACGAATGAAAACGTGAAATGCTCCACCATTAGTCCGAGTGATTTTACATTAACCAACACCACAACAAACACAAATTTCACCAGTGCAATTACTCAGATTACAGGAGTAGGTTGTACCGTTGGAGGTTTTACAAATCAATTAACTTTCACTCACAATGGAACGTTAACCACAGGTGTATATCAAATAAAAGTCAATTCGGGAGCCATTCTTTCCGACAAATGTGGAAACAGAATTCAAGCAGGCGGAACCGTTAATTTCAATTATTTAGCGCCGTTAACGCTCACTTCAACTCCCAACGCCATCTGTTTTGGTCAAACCGTTTCTCTAAATGCAAATGGCGCAGATGGAAGCCCTTCGCTAACCACTTATACGCTTAATCCGGGAGGGCTAACCAACACGACCAATGGTGTTTTCAACGGAGTTTCACCCGCAATTACGACCAACTACACTGTTTCGGCAACGTATGGCGGATGTACTCGTACGGCCAATACTTCGGTTACCGTAGAAGGAAACATTATAGCAACCATAAGTCCAGCGAATAAAACAATTTGTTCTGCTGCCAATGTCACACTCACTGCTTCTACTTCTATCAATGGAGTAAATGCAACTGGGTGCACCTATCATTGGTCCACTGGAGCAAACACACCCAGTATCGTTGTTAATACAGCGGGCACTTACACCGTTACTGCAACAACATCAACCGGTTGTGTAAATTCAAACAGTCCGACGAGCATCATTACCGTTGCGGGCACTGGAACGGGTGGAGGAACTTGTGATGTGTTATACGTTTCGCCCGCTGGTGGAGGCACTGGTTTAACCAAAGCCTCTCCCACCACTTTAGCCGATGCGGTAACGAAAGCACTTTGCACCAGCACCATTATCAAAATGCAAAAAGGAGTTTACACACTGACTAATTACCAATTTGTTCCTGGTTTTATCACCATCGAAGGAGGCTACGACGCTCTTTTTACCACTAAATCCAGTGACATGACTGGGGGAGCAAATTCCACCACGATTAGAAGAACAAATGCACCAGATGTTTTAAGTCCAAACACTTGTACCGCTTTTAGAGTAGATGATGGAGCGGTTCAGTTTAGAATTCAAGACATTCGAATTGAAATGCCAGGCTCAACATATGTCTCGGGTCATGCATTAAATGCCGCAATTGTTAATTATGGAATAAAACTCGGAACAGCTTGCAGTGCATACAATATTATTAGATGTTATATAGACGCAGGTAAAGGCGCAAATCGATAATAATAGAATAAAAAGAACAACCAACTTAGCAAATTACAAGATTCAATTCTTTAAAGATATACAGATATGAAGACGATAAACATATTCTTCCAAAAAACAAAAGCCACAGCATTTGCAATCAGTTGTTTGCTTTTTCTGGCACTTATTTCTGGAAAAAGTTACGGACAAATTACATTATTAGACCCAAACGGAGCTGGCGGTTTTGAAAACGGAACCACCTTTGCGGCCAATGGTTGGACGGCTGTAGGAACAGTAGCACCTACCTGGTACGTTGGCACTGCCGCTGGTGTAAAAGGCGGGACAAATTCCGCGTTTATTGGAACAAACGCAACAACTTTTGGAAGCAGCGCTACTGCTCGCACTTCACATATCTATAAAGACATTGCAATTCCAGCCGGCGCTCAAAATGTTTCTCTAAGTTTCTATTTAAAATATTTAAATTTTGATGCAGGATATGACTATTTATTTATTACGATAACAAACACATTAAATACAATTACGGATGGAACTATACCTTCTATAGGAGCAGGAGAAGATCAATATTATTGGGATACTGAACTAACTAGCTTTACTCAAATACCAATCGATTTAACTGCTTTTGCTGGAACCACGATTCGGTTAGTGTTTACTTTTAAAAATGATGCAGTCGCACCCAATGCTTATTTTGCCATTGATAACATTTCTCTTACCTGTGACAATAACAATAAAAAAAATAATTTTACTTCATCTGGTTCTTTTACTGCTCCCATCGGAATTACCTCCGTTACCGCCGAATGTTGGGGTGGCGGCGGTGCTGGGGGTGGTCAAAATCTTACTTCAGACGGAGGAGGAGGAGGAGGAGGAGGAGCATACTCTAAAAAAAACACATACTCCGTTATCTCTGGAGACTCTTACATTTTCACTGTTGGAACTGGCGGAACTGGTGTTGCTGGTAGCACAGGAAACTCAGGAGGGGATAGCTACTTTATTAACACATCAACAGTTTTGGCAAAAGGAGGCTCAGGAGGTTCTCCATCAACTGGAACTCCACCAGTTGGTGGTGCTGGTGGGGTTGCTGGATCTGGTATTGGAGATGTTAAATATTCGGGAGGACAGGGCGAAAAAGGTCGAGATAATAACACTGGTCGTGGGGGATACGGAGGATCATCTGCTGGCACTTCATCAGATGGATATTCAGGACCTCAAACATGGTCTACGTTAACTTATCCAATTGCAAGCACTCCCACTGGAGCCGGTCATGGTGGTGATGGAGGCACAAATAGCGTTAATGGTAGCGCTCCAGCATCTGGTAACGGTGGAGGTGGCGGCGGATCTGGTGAAGGAACCAACATGACGGGTGGTTCAGGAGCTAATGGTAAAGTATCCATCTCATACACCTGTATCACGATCACTTCGCAACCTACTAATCAAATGCTTTGCGCAACTAGTAGTGCCAGTTTTTCGGTAACATCTTCAGCTCCTTCACTCTCCTACCAATGGACTTATAATGGAGTAAATGTAGCCAATGGAACTCCTGCCGGTGCGGTGTATAGTGGATCAACATCTTCTACTTTAAATATTAGTGGAACTATTGCCGTCGGAACATACTCTGCCTACCAATGTAAATTATCCAATGCTTGCGGAAGTGTAATTTCTGGCAATGCTAATTTAACCGTAAGTTCATCCACTCCAATATCTATCACTACTCAACCCACAAATCAGATACTTTGTAGTGGAGGAAGTGCTGAATTTTCAGTAATATCCTCAACTCCATCTATAACATACCAATGGCAATACAACGGATCAAATGTAATCAATGGAACTCCCACAGGTGCGGTGTATAGCGGAGGGAACTCATCTACATTAAACGTTAGTGGGACTATTTCCGCAGGAACATATTCTCCTTACAAATGTGTTTTAACCAACTCTTGTGAAAGCAAATCAACCATTAATGTTCAATTAACTGTGAGTGCTTCTGCAGCCCCTGCAAATCCTACGAATCCTACAATAAGCAGTGCCGCTTGTGTAGTAACATTAACCGCAGCAGGCTCTCCACCTTCCAACGTAAATTGGTATTGGCAAGGACAAAATTGCGGCAAAAGAACGGATCTTGGCTCTTCAAATACTTATACTGTTCCCCAATCCGGCACTTATTATATCAGTGCTTACAATACGATACTTGGATGCTGGTCGGCCTCATGTGGGAGTGTAGATGCTATTTTAGAAGCACCTACTTTCATCACACATCCGCAAAGTCAATACGGGTGTGTTGGATCCACGATTACCTTTAATATTATAGCAACGGGTTCAGGGCTAACGTATCAATGGAGAAAAAATGGGGTTAACATCACTGGTGCAACTTCAGACACTTATTCTATTCCAACTATTGCGGCAGGTGATGCAGGAAATTACGACTGTGTTGTAACGGGCACATGTGGAAATGTCACCTCTACTGCTGCTACGCTCACAATTATCAGCAGTGGCTTAACAGGAATAAAAACAGTGGGAACTTCTGGTAATTATACAACTTTAAAAGCCGCTTTTGATGCAGTGAACACCAATGGATTATCAGGAGATTTAGAGTTGCAAATTATTTCCAATATTACTGAAACCGCAGAAGCCAGTTTAAATCAATGGGTAGATTGTGCCGGACTAAATGGTTATTCCATCAAAATTTATCCTACAGGAGCTACACGCACAATTTCTGGCGCTATTGCCACTTCACTTATCACCTTAAATGGCTCAGATCGAGTTACTTTTGAGGGCCGATTAAACCAAACGGGTGCAGCGAATAGCTTGATTTTATCCAATACAAGTACTGCTGGCTCAACGGTTAAGTTTATTAATGATGCTTGTAAAAACACCATGAAATACACAACCCTTTTAGGTGTAAACATTTCTTCAACCTCAGGAGTTATCCATTTTAGCACAGCCTATTCTTCTGGAAATGACAATAA
>JBBRGJ010000023.1:0-31520 GCA_038240835.1 Bacteroidales bacterium
AGTTCATCGAAGGACTTTGACAAAGTAGTTATTTTAATACTTCTATGAACATTATAGTGTTTCAACAATTTCTTACTTCCTTTTAATTTTTTCATACATTTGCGGTCAAATACTAACTCAAAATTGTAATGGCAAATTTCGGAAAAACTTGGTGGGGTCAACAGTGGCTTAATTCGTTAAACAACATCGACTATAGCAATCGCTTGCCTCGAGGAAGTAGCTATGCCAACAAAGGAGCCGTAAAACAGATGTCGATCAAAGGCAATCAAATTCATGCAAAAGTTGCTGGCAGTAGAGCCACTCCTTACAAAGTTGATATTATTCTGCCACCGTTTTTTGATCCAGAATTGAGTAATTTTATTCAAAAATTAGCTCAAAAGCCAGTCATTATTTCCAAGTTGCTCAACCGGGAACTGGATCCAGAAGTGCTCTCGATTGCCGAAAACATGGGGATGAAAGTGTTCCCTAGGCAGTGGACTGATTTCAAGATGCAATGCTCCTGTCCCGATTGGGCAGTGCCATGCAAACATCTGGCAGCCGTAATTTACAAGATGAGTGCAGAAATCGACAATAATCCGTTTCTGGTATTTGAGTTGCACAACGTGGATTTGATTGCAGAACTCGCCAAGATTGGGATTGTGGTCAACAAGGAAATCTCAGAAATATCCAAAATCACAGATCTTTATTTTGAGGCAAAAAAGAAAAAAAAATCAGATTTCAATCCCGAAAATGCCTATCAAAAGCTCTCTTTTTCTAAACTTTCGCCTATTCACGAGCCGCTAACGGCCTTGCTCACCGATTTTCCACCTTTTTACACTGGAAATGGAAACTTCAAGGATAAATACACTATAAAATTAGGAAAGATTGTAAAAAACGCTCAAAAAGTAGTACAAGGCAAAATCAGTTTGGAAGCTATTTTTAGTCATGCGAAAGCTCAAGAACAAAGAATCACTCATCGTTCTTCGCAAAAAATTACGCTCAACGAAGATTTCCTGACCAAAGTATTGGTAAATGACGACAGTTTTCCGATGATTGATTTCCTTTTTCAGTTGTCGCAAATATCAACTTCCAAAACACTTGATTATCAGCCATCCACGGCTTCGTTGCATACTGTTCTGCATTTTGCCATGCATCTGCTTGCCAATGGCGCTGTGGTTCCCCAAATCATACAATTACAAAACAAAGAATATGCGGTTCGTTGGCTCCCAGCCATGTTAAGCAAGGAAGTTGTGATATTGGTAAATAAATTGCAAACCATGTTGCCCCCAGAAATTTTCCTTTGGGAATCGAACCAAAAGCAGAAAGAGATTAACAACCAAACCGCTTTAAATCTGCTGTCGCTTTTTCTAACCGAAATTATTCATATTTTAGAAGAATACGATAAAGACGACTTGTTTCTAAATCTCTTTTTCCGTAAGAGAAAATATGCGTTTAAAAAACCTGGAGAAGAAGCTCTTGCTGGTGGAATTTTAGCTTGGATTCAAAAATATTTCATCACTCAAAGCAAATACAAACCTATAATTACGTTGTCGGAACTGCCCAACGACAATTTTCAGTTATCCATAAACATTAAGGACGAGAGCAGTAAATTTGATCTTCCAGTTTCACTAAATGATATTTTAAATAAAAAGAAGTATCAATCCGAACGATACGAAATTTTGCAATCGCTCACTCAATTGAGCAGTTTTATTCCTGGCTTAGACAAATACATCAACAATGGCGGTAATTCACAAATAGAGATGGATTTGGAAGAGTTTTCCCCGTTTTTAATGCAAATGATTCCCGCCATTCAGTTGCTCGATATCTCTATACTTCTTCCAAAATCATTGCAAGAGATTCTCAAACCCAAGACCAGTTTGAAAATTAAGACCAAAGAAAAAACTGGTAAATCTTTTCTCCGCCTCGACCAATTGCTTGATTTCGATTGGCAGGTAGCTATTGGTAACACGTTGATGGATGAGAATGAGTTTAAACAATTGCTCAAGAAATCTGATGGATTAATTCGGTTCAAAACCAACTTCATCTATGTTAAAAAAGAAGAACTAGAGAAAATTTACAAACATTTTAACCAAACTAAAGAATTAAGTGCATTTCAAATGCTTCGTGCAGCGCTCAGCGGCGAATATCAAGGAGCTAAAATTGGACTTACCAGTGAAGTAAAAAAAATGATTGACGAGCTTTCGAAAGTCAAAGAAATTCCGCTGCCTGCCGGAATTAATGCCCAAATGCGACCTTACCAAATGCGAGGTTATTCGTGGATGGTTCGCAATGCTCAGATTGGTTTCGGTAGTGTAATCGCTGATGATATGGGACTTGGAAAGACCTTGCAAGTGATTGCAGCATTGCAAAAATACAAAGAAGAAGGTCTACTAGTCAAAGATAAAGCATTAGTGGTGGCTCCCACCGGACTTTTGAACAATTGGGAAGCGGAAATTCTTAAATTTGCCCCCACGCTAAAATCGAAAATATACCACGGCACTAATCGAGAATTTAGCAAAGAGGATGATTACGATGTGTTAATTACTTCGTATGGCGTTATCCGTAGCGATGCCAATGCGTTGAAAAAGAGGAAATGGCATTCGCTTATCATCGATGAGGCTCAAAATATCAAAAATGTGAACACTGGGCAAACAAAAGCTGTAAAATCGATTCCCGCAGGCAATTTTATCGCCATGAGCGGCACTCCTGTAGAAAATAGATTGAGCGAACTTTGGAGTATTGTCGATTACAGTAATCGTGGATTATTGGGAAACCTGAAGGAATTTACCGAAACGTATGGCAACCCCATTCAGCTAAACAACGATATAGAAGTGGCGGATAAACTTAAAAAAGTAACTTCTCCATTTTTAATGCGACGACTCAAATCAGACAAAACCATCATTTCCGATTTGCCCGATAAAATTGAAATGGATTGCTATGCTGCACTTGCCAAAGAACAGGCTTCTCTCTACGAAAACACGTTAAAACGAGCCATGGACGAGATTGAGGGCATGACATCTACCGACCACAAAACAATGTTTGTCCGCCAAGGACTGGTTTTACAGATGATTATGGCGTTGAAACAAATTTGCAATCATCCTACTCAATTTCTCAAAAACAACATCCTTGATTCATCGTTAAGTGGAAAAATGGAATTACTTTTTGATAAATTGGACAGCATTACCGAAAGTAACGAAAAAGTGCTAATTTTTACCCAATTTGCTGAAATGGGACAGCTTTTAAAATATTTTATTGCCGAACGATATGGCGATGAACCCATGTTTTATCATGGAGGATGCTCATTAAAACAACGCAACCAAATGGTTTCTGATTTTCAGAATAATCATGCAGAAAAGATATTCATTCTTTCATTAAGAGCCGCTGGTACGGGATTGAATCTCACCGCCGCTAACCACGTAATTCATTACGACTTGTGGTGGAATCCAGCCGTTGAAAATCAGGCCACCGACCGTGCTTATCGAATCGGACAAAAAAGCAATGTGATGGTTCACCGATTTATCACCAAAAACACGTTTGAAGAACGAATAAATGAGATGATTCAAGATAAAAAACATCTCACGGAAATGACGGTGGCCACTGGCGAAAACTGGATTGGAAACCTCAGCAATAAGGAGTTGAGAGATCTTTTTGAAATTGGCAATTAGAAACCTTTCTTAAGAACTAGATTCTTAAACAATCAAAATAACGTTGAAATAATGGTTGCTTTTATGATATATTTCTATCAAAATGGGCTCCTGTAATTATTTCATACCTTAATATCCAAGTGGTATTTAAACTCCGTTTAAAAAGTGGCTTAAAAAAAACATTCCAAAGAAATTGATTTCTTTAAAAATATTTTATACCTTTGTGTATAATACAACATTGTATAATACAATATTGTCTAATCAATAATACTTAGATGTATGAGCATTTCACCTTTTATTTATGGCAATACTGTGAGTATTCATTCATTCACAAACAGAGAAAAAGAACTTGAAAAACTGAAGAATAATCTTTTGAATGGGATTAATACGATGATTATTTCACCTCGCCGTTGGGGAAAATCATCATTGGTAGAAAAAGCGATTTTGGAAATTAATCAACCAAAAAGTTTGTATAAAACAGTTCTAATTGATCTTTTTTCAGTGAATGGAGAGGAAGCATTTTTAGAGATTTTTGCCAGAGAAGTTATTAAAGCTTCTTCTTCAAAATGGGAGGATTGGATTTCGAGCGGAAAAGATTTTTTTAAGAATTTAATCCCTCAAATTAGTGTGGGTATTGATCCAAACAATGATTTTAGCGTCAGTTTTGATTGGAAAGAACTAAAAAAACACAGTGCAGAAATATTAAATTTGCCCGAAATTATTGCAGAGAAAAAAGGAATAAAAATTATTGTTTTTCTTGATGAATTTCAAAACTTAGCTTCTTTCAAAGATTATGAAAATTTTGAAAAAAAAATGCGATCGGTTTGGCAACGACAAAAGAATGTAAGCTATTGTCTTTTTGGCAGTAAGCGTCACATGATGTCTGAAATTTTCAATAATCCATCAAAACCTTTTTATCGATTCGGAGATATTATCTTATTGCAAAAAATAGAAACCAATCGTTGGGTTGATTTTATCTGCTCCAGCTTTGCTAATTCAGAAAAAAAAATTGATAAGGAAATTGCAGAAAAAATTGTATTTGCAATGAAAAATCATTCATGGTACGTTCAGCAATTATCACATTACACTTGGAATTTAACGAGTAAAAATACGCGACTAGAAGATGTTAATAATGCGCTGATTGAATTACTCAATGCGAATACTCCTTTTTATCAAAACGAAATTGAAAATTTGAGTGATACGCAAGTGAATTTTCTAAAATCAGTGGCAAAGAACGAGACACAGTTTACAAGTACATCTGTAATGCAGACTTATCGATTGGGAACCCCTCGCAATGTGCTAAGAAACAAATCGGTTTTAATTAATAAAGACTTGATTTATCTCAATAATGAGATTTACGATTTTTTGGATCCTGCTTTTGAGATATGGTTTCAAAAACAGTATTTCAACAAAAAAATTCAAATAGTATAACACTGGTTTTATTTCGGGGTTTACAAAAAACCTATTTTGCCCAATCCGCCATTTTTTCGTACTTTTGCCACTCATATACATTTTTCTAACGCAAAGTACAATGGAATACAACTTTATAGAAATTGAACATCAGTGGCAACAATATTGGAGCGAACATAAAACGTTTAAAGCAGAGAATATTTCTGACAAACCCAAATTTTACGTCCTTGACATGTTCCCTTATCCTTCGGGAGCGGGCTTACACGTAGGTCATCCACTGGGTTATATTGCTTCAGATATCTATGCGAGATACAAGAGACTCAACGGTTTTAATGTGTTGCATCCAATGGGTTACGATGCGTATGGTTTGCCTGCTGAACAATATGCAATTCAAACGGGACAACATCCCGCTATTACCACTGAGCAAAACTTGAAACGCTACCGTGAGCAGTTAGATAAAATTGGGTTCTCTTTCGATTGGGATCGTGAAGTAAGAACTTGTGAGCCAAATTATTACAAATGGACTCAATGGACATTTATTCAACTTTTTGAACATTGGTACAACAAGAAAAATCAAAAAGCTGAGCCAATATCTGCACTTATCGATCTTTTTGCACAGAGTGGAAACCACCAAGTAGATGCTTCTACTTCTCAAATAGAGCTATTTTCGGCCGAAGAGTGGAATGCAATGAGTGAGAAAGAACAACAATCGATGTTGATGCACTATCGACTTACCTATCTTTCGGATACGATGGTGAATTGGTGTCCACAACTTGGAACTGTGTTGGCTAACGATGAGGTAATCAATGGTTTATCTGCCCGTGGTGGTTATCCCGTTGAACGCAAATTAATGCGCCAATGGTCGCTGCGAATTACAGCTTATGCCGATCGTTTGCTCAACGGATTGGATGAGTTGGATTGGTCGGATTCTATCAAAGAGATTCAGCGAAACTGGATTGGACGAAGTGAGGGTGCTTCCATTAACTTTAATATCGAAGGAACTTCTGAAACGATGGAAGTTTTTACGACTCGTCCGGATACAATATTTGGGGTGACTTTTATGGTCTTTTGTCCCGAACATGAACTTTTGAAAACCATTACAACGCCGGAACAGAAAGAAGAAATTGAAAAATATATTGCTTGGGCAAAAAACCGCACAGAACGTGAACGTCAAACGGAAGTAAAAAAGGTAAGTGGCGTTTTTACAGGTGCTTATGCAATAAATCCATTCAACGGAGTGAAAATTCCAATTTGGGTTTCGGAATATGTGTTGGCCGGATACGGAACGGGTGCCATCATGGCGGTTCCTGCGCACGACAGTCGCGACTTTGGCTTTGCCCGACATTTTAATTTACCGATTGTGCAGGTAATCAATAAAGAAGGCGATACGCCAACCGATCCATCTACTTGGGAAGAATCTTACGATTCCAAAGAAGGCATTTGCATCAATTCCGATTTTATTACAGGAATGACTGCCAAAGCTGGTTCCAAAGCAGTAATTGAAAAAGTAAAAACACTAAATATAGGTAAAGGAACGATTAATTTCAGATTACGTGATGCTATTTTCAGTCGCCAACGATATTGGGGCGAACCTTTTCCAGTGTATTATAAGGACGAAATGCCCTATATGTTGAGTTTTGATCAACTTCCGTTGGAATTGCCTGCTGTGGATAAATATCTGCCTACCGAATCGGGCGAACCACCCTTGGCGCGTGCCAAAAACTGGAAAACAGCCGATGGCTTTCAATTAGAAACCAA
This sequence comes from Bacteroidales bacterium, assembly GCA_038240835.1. Lineage (GTDB taxonomy): Bacteria > Bacteroidota > Bacteroidia > Bacteroidales > WCHB1-69 > JBAXTE01. The sequence goes on from JBBRGJ010000023.1 coordinate 6,792, forward strand.
CACAATGCCTGGTTTTGCGGGTTCGAGTGCTTATTATTTGCGCTATATGGATCCAACCAATCACGAAGAGTTTTTCTCTAAAAAGGCGAATGAATATTGGGAAAATGTAGATTTATACATTGGCGGAGCCGAACATGCAACTGGACATTTGCTTTATGCACGTTTTTGGAATAAATTTTTGTTTGATTTAGGACTTTGTTGCAAAGATGAACCGTTCAAAAAGTTGATAAATCAAGGAATGATTCAAGGTCGTTCAAGTTTTGTTTATCGTATCAACGGCACAAATACATTTGTAACTTACGGATTAAAAGATAAATATGAAACTACTGCATTGCATGTGGACATCAATATTGTGGATAACGATGTGTTGGATGTAGATGCTTTCAAGAATTGGCGCTCCGAATTTAGCGATGCTGATTTTATCCTCGAAGATGGAAAATATATGTGTGGTTCGGAGGTTGAAAAAATGTCCAAATCGATGCATAATGTTCAAAATCCAGATGATTTAGTTGAGAAATATGGTGCCGATACGTTGCGCATGTACGAGATGTTTTTGGGACCGTTGGAGCAATCCAAACCTTGGGATACAAAGGGTATTGAAGGAGTATTTCGCTTTCTGAAAAAATTCTGGAGACTTTTTCACGATGTTGATTTTAATTTTTCGGTATCCTCCGAAGCTGCGACGATCGAAGAGTTGAAGATTCTTCACAAAGCCATTAAAAAGATTAAAGACGATACCGAAAGATTCTCTTTTAACACGGCAATTAGTGTGTTTATGATTTGTGTAAACGAGTTGCAAGAGAAAAAATGCAACAAACGCGAAATTTTGGAACCACTTACCATTTTAATTTCATCCTACGCACCGCACATTGCTGAAGAGTTGTGGAAACTATTGGGAAATTCTCAAAGCATTACATTTGCCACTTTCCCTGCTTTGAATGAGAGTTACTTGGCCGAAGATTCATTCAATTATCCAGTTTCGTTCAATGGCAAAATGCGTTTTCTGCTTTCATTGCCTGTAACATTATCGGTTCAAGAGATCGAAAAAGCAGTGATGGAAAGCCCTGAATATACAAAATGGCTCGAAGGAAAAACTCCTAAAAAAGTGATTATTGTTCCTAAGAAAATTGTGAATATTGTTATATAATACGGCTTGGTGCTCTTGAGTCGTGAAAAGTGCACTTTGATAGGCTCAGTGACCAAGGGTGAAAGGTGCACTTCGACAGGCTCAGTGACCAAAGGGTGAAAGGTGAAAGGAAGAAAAGCCAAGAAGTCTTTTGTGTCTTCTTTGTGAATTTTGTGGCATAGCTGAAAGGTTTATGCTGTGACACAAAGTAACATTTATCTACCATTATACTAGGTAGACAAAGAAGTCACAAAGTTTCACAAAGAAAGAAGTAAAAGCGCAAAGCGTGAAAAAAGAAAAGAAGAATACAGAAGCAAGAATTCTTAGTGTATCTTAGTCTACCTAGCAAACTGGTAGATAAATGTTCTTAGTGGTAAAACGGGAGAAGAAGGTGAAAAGAAGAAAAGCCAAGAAGTCTTTGTCCACCTAGCATGCTGGTAGATAAATGTCTTTTGTGTCTTCTTTGTGAATTTTGTGGCATAGCTGAAAGGTTTATGCTGTGGCACAAAGTAACATTTATCTACCATTATACTAGGTAGACAAAGAAGACACAAAGTTTCACAAAGGGAGAATACAAGAATACAGAAGAAAGAAGTCCTAGTCTAACTAGCAAGCTGGTAGATAAATGTTCTAAGTGGTAAAACGGGAGAAGAAGAAGAAAGAATACAGAATTAAGAAGTAAGAATTAAGAAGAGCCTTGGGTTGAGATACTTCACTTTGTTCAGTGTGACAAAACAAATTTTAGTGCCTTAATGGCAAATTTCTATACAGCAAAAACAAAACAATTAAAATATGAAAATTAGAGAATTAAGGGTGTTGGCAAGAGAGAAACTCAGCGAAGGATTGTCCAAACAAGCGGCGTTTGATTTAATTGTCTCTATGAATGTGATTCGTATTCACGATGTTGCTTGTGCGGTGAGAGATATTGCGAGTAATTTTTATAAAAAGAAGTTTAAAAAGCTGAATCTTGTTCTTATTGTATTGATTATACTTGCCGGAATTTCACAAGCATCGTTTTCGCTTTTGTTTCCCGAAAAAATCACGGTGCAAACATTACCATCTGATATTTTTTTAATGATTACTTATATTGCCATATCAATTGGTATTTACTCTTATTATAAGTTGAGTTTCAGTGCTGCTATCTTTTTGTCTATTATCTCCATTTATATGAGTATTCAAAACATCATATCTACCGGAGAATATTCGCAACTATCTATCTACTACTCAATTATAGGATTGTTGGGATTGTTGGTGATCGGCTTAAGTGCTCACTTATACAGTAAATATTTTCGTGGATTTGACATCAAGCCAGCTGTAAAGACCGATGAAGATCAGCAGCCCGAATTTTATGTTTTTAAAGAAGAACTTTAGTGGATTGTTGACCTATTTCCATGGTCTAATTCCAGAATTAAATAGTACATTTGCAAAAAAATTAATATGAACTTATCAGAAATTATATTTTTCGGGTCTTTTACCCTCTTAATTTGCCTCTTTTTATTTATAGATTTAGGAATATTTGACAAGAAAAGTCACACCATCTCATTTCGCGAATCTATTATTTGGACGACTATTTGGGTGTTTTTAGCGCTCATCTTTTTTATGTTTATTCGATATTACGGATATCTAATTCATGGAATTACCAATATGGAAGAGCTCCAGCTGGTAACCGCAAAATATTACGAAAAAATATCCGTGGATGGAATGTCATTTCAAGAGGCAATTTCCACCTACCAACGAAACATGTCTTTGGAGTTTATCACTGGTTATGTAATTGAATACTCGCTATCTATCGATAATATCTTTGTAATTATTCTTGTATTTGCCTCTTTCGGAATTCCTCAAAAACACTTCAAACGTATCTTGTTTTGGGGCATCATTGGCGCATTTGTCATGCGATTTATATTTATCTTTTTAAGTTCAGCCCTCATTTCTCGTTATGGATGGATTCTGTATGTTTTTGGCGCATTCTTGCTGTTTACTGGAGTTAAAATGTTCCTAGATCGCAATAAGGAGCAAGAAGTTCACCCCGAGCGCAATCCGATTGTAAAATGGTTGTCCAAACGTTTTCCAGTCACCAAAGAGCTTCATGGTCAGAAGTTTTTGGTTAAATTAGACAACAAAACCCACCTTACACCCTTGTTTATCTGTTTGGTGGTGATAGAGTTTACCGATCTGATTTTTGCAGTAGACAGCGTTCCCGCAATTTTTTCGGTGACCAAAGATCCGTACATTGTCTTTTTCTCCAATATATTCGCGATTTTAGGCTTACGTTCACTATTCTTCTTGGTAAACAATATTATGAACATGTTCCGATATTTAAAAGTTGGACTTGCAATATTGTTGACATTTATTGGCGTAAAAATGTTAGCGCATCATTGGCTTGAGCAATGGGGTTTTGAAACGATTCACTCCCTTATTATTATCTTCGGAATCATTGCCACCAGCATTGTAGCTTCGCTGCTTATTCCAGAGAAGAAGAAACCATTGGTGTAAGTATTTGTTAGATAATACTAATTTTGCTCCTTCTCTTTTTAATGAGCGCATTGGCCTTCAGCAAGCTAATCTGTATAAAAAAATCAGGATATAATGTGTATTCTCTGATTTCCAAATAAATTAACCCAACATTAATTTTGTTTGTTTTCATCCATTAACACTTCTGCTGACTATTTTTTTTTACTTTTGAGGAAATAAATTCTTCTTTTTAGGTTGAATTTAGTAACACTGAATTAATTTAAAGAACTTTAGTATGAAAAAGACCATGAACATGAAAACTCTTCCGTTAATCGCTATTTGTGCATTACTGATTAGCTCAACTGGATGTAAAAAAGATGCAGAAGATGAAGCCCAAGATCCTGTAATTCCGACCATAGAAACGGGTTTTGTGAGCGATTTTGTGGGAAATTCGTACAAAACTGTAAAAGTTGGCTCTCAGTGGTGGATGGCTCAAGATTTAAGAACAACCAAATTCAATAATGGTGTGCCTATTTCCTTGAAACCCGATATTAACGATTGGGTGAATACTCCAAATCCGGCCATGTGTTATTACGAAAACGACACCGCCAACGGAACTACTTATGGAGCGTTGTATAATTACAATGCAGTTTCCAGCGAGAATATTTGTCCAGTGGGTTGGCATGTGCCTACTCAAGAAGAGTGGACTGCTTTAGCAAACACATTGGGTGGAAACGACATTGCAGGAGGAAAAATGAAAGAAACTGGCACAGCCCATTGGAACAATCCAAACACGGGTGCAACCAACGAATCACAATTCACAGCTGTACCTTCTGGCAGCAGAACAGAACAAGGATATTTTGGCGGATTGCACAACTATAGCCTTTGGTGGACACGAACACTTTATAGCACTGGCGCATGGGCAAGAGATGCAACCTATGGAGATATAAAGTCAAGCCAAAGTTGCCAAGCGCTTCGTAGCGGATTATCCATTCGATGTGTTAGAGACTAACGATTTTATCAGAATTTGCGAACAGCTAAAAAGTTAGAAACTGAACTTTTTAGCTGTTTTTTTTATTTCATAAGCTCAAACTTTAACCATGGCAAAACTCTGTAATTGCATTTCCTCTCAATTGGCCCCAGTTCGACTTTGCTTCGGTGAATCACTGCATCGCGCCGTCCTTTGGGTCGTAGTAGAGTCAACTAATATAGAAATCCTAACGGTGTATGTGTTAAATTTAACTCCAAACAATTTTTATTTCATATTATTTATTAATTTTGACAATAATTTCCAATATTAAAACAACTATGTATAAAATGAATTCTAAAATCAGATTGATTATAATTTTCAGCTTCTGCACATCCACGCTCTTTGCCCAGAGCAAAAAGGAGTTAAACTTAAGAATAGATAGCTTGTGCACTCAATTAAATAATGAGAAACAAGTTGCCCAAAATCTCACACAACAAATTTTGGATCGGACAATAGAGCTGGAAAAATTGAATACTACCATGATTGATTTAACTACCCAAATTACCAAACAGGACTCACTAAATATGTTGATCTATTCTGAAATTCAAAAATTAAACATCAAAGCAATAGACTTTCAACGGGAGCAAGATTCTATAAAAAGCATCGCGATTACGCCACCGGTGGTTAAAGCCAATTTAAAAATGAAGCTATTCAGTAAATATGTCGATGGGAAAGGAAAAATATTCATAAATGAGATGAAAAAACTTTCCGCTGAGTATAACTATTATTTTATATGCTATGATAGTCCTAGAGGCGTAGATGAAGTTGAAAAAATTCAAATTGAGGGACTTGGAGATAATCTTTCTATCACAATAACGGATAGTTCTTCTGAAGAAGGAAAGGTTCTTTACGAGAAAAGCAACATTCAAATAAATGGAGTTTTTATAATCCCAAATAAATATATAAAAAATGACATGGGATTAAATTTCGTAATTTCGGTTAAACAAAATGGAGTGATAATTACGGAAGAGACGATCCAGTTTATTGGATGTAATTAGATATTGAATATGAACAATCCAACATCAAGCAAAATATGAGTAAAACAACTACATTCTCAATCATACTTATTTTAAGTATCAACATGATATTTGCACAAAGCAAAAAAGAGCTCGATTTGAGAATTGACTCTTTATCCATGGATTTAGTCAACGAGAAACTAATCTTAGAAAATTTAACTTCACAAATACTGAATATTAAATTACAGATTGAAAAAACGAACAAGAACATTGATCAGCTAACCGACCTTGTTCATAAACAAGATTCAGTAAAAAATACGCTAATGGTTGAAATTCAACTTTTAAATACAAAACTGGTCAATATCAAAAAAATAGATGAGAGTGTTTTTGCTACAAACAGTAATACTAATAATTCAAATACACTACTTAAAAATGGAGTTACTATAGAATTTGTAAAAATCCCAGCAGGAACATTTGATATGGGGAGCCCAATAAGCGAGGCTGCTAGAATAGAAGGTCCAGAGAATGCATCTTATAAAGTGGCCATTGAACCACAGCACAAAGTTGCATTAAATGGGTTTAAGATAAGTAAATATGAAATTACCTTAGAGCAATATGATGCATTTTGTGTTGTAACTGGAAGGGCAAAGAAAAACGAGAAGTATACGGAACGCTCAAAATATCCAGCCATGGGAGTGAGTTGGGAAGAAGCAAATGCTTATGCTCTTTGGATGGGGTGCCGACTTCCCACCGAAGCAGAATGGGAATATGCATGCCGTGCAGGATCAACTACTACATACAACACGGGGGCTTGCCTCAACTCTTCACAGGCAAATTTTGACAGCAGACACCCATATCGGAAATGCAATGTAAGCGAATATCGGAAAACATTAATGCCGGTTGGTAGTTTTCAACCAAATCCATGGGGTTTATACGACATGCATGGCAATCTTGCAGAATGGTGTAGTGATTGGATAGACGATTACTCAACCAACGCTCAGGAAAACCCAAAAGGAGCATCCAATGGCACCGAAAAAGTTGTCCGTGGAGGAAGTTGGGGAAGTGATGGAAAAAGTTGCAGATCAGCAGCAAGAGATTCTAAAAAAATTAATTCAAGCAATAGTTCCGAATCATCATATACCGGATTTAGAATTGTCTTGTCAAATTAAGTAGAAACAAAAATATTTTAATTACTCTTTTTTAAACAATAAAATGATCATGAATAAACTGATTATGCTTTCAGTAGCATTTATTTTAACATCCACCTCTCTCTTTGCACAAAGCAAAAAAGAGCTCGATTTAAGAATAGATAGCATTCAAACTGCTTTAGGTGTTGAGAAACAGTCTGTTGAAAGTCTGACGATTCAATTGCAAAACACGACTAAAGAGTTCGAGAACACAAACAAGAACATCACTTTTTTATCATCGCTGGTGCTCAAACATGACTCTATCAATAAACTTCTTTTATCGCAACTTAATAAAATCTCAATATCTTTGGATAGCCTAATTCAAAAAGGCACTCCTGGATACAATGCGGTGTTCCCCAACAACTTATTTATTGATGTTGCTGGACAGTATGAAAATTGCAAGTTATTCCCAACTCCAAAAGAGGAACTGAATCTGGAAAATATAGTTTATCTCGATATTTACAATGAGCCATACACAAGTATAGAAAAAAAGAATGACAAAAACAATCCAACAAAACAATGGCATCTCATACGTTCAAACATAAATGGAGAAATGCAACAAGGGTGGACATTGACATCTGATTTTTCAATGCTAGTGCCAAATAATGTAACTTCTACCATAGAATATGCTGGAATATATGAATTAATGGTTCCACATCCAGCTCATGAATTAATAATTGTTGAAGTGGATAGAGTCACGCAAGAAATAAAAGGAATGTCAATGACTGGTTCGTTTGAAAATGGGAAAGTGATTTGGTGTGGTGCTGATGACACAAAAATCAATGATTTTTCGTCTGCAATCGAAATAAAAAACGTAAAAACGGAAGGATTTAAAATAACGGCTGAGTCATCATTAGGATGGTTTGTAAAAGCAGAAAACAAAAGCGGAAAACCGATCATCGTTAAGGGGTTAATTTGGAATGGCTTTTTTTATCGAAAAGTAAGATGATTTTAATGTCTAAAAATAGAATATTATGTCTTAATTTTACAAAAAAATAGCAAAAAGGTCTCTATGAAAAAAATCCTAACTCTTTCTCTCCTATTTATTTTATCCATCCATGTAGTTTCTGCTCAAAATAGTTACTTAAAACTCATCGAAAAAGGCAAGTATCCAAAAGCTGAAAAAAAAATAACAAAAGCACTCAAAAAAGACTCCACCGATATAAGTGCAAACTATTCGTACGCTATTTTATTATCAAAAAGGGAGCACAAAGGCTATGATATTGCAAAGTCATATCAAACAATCTTAAAATCTAAACAGCTTTTTGAAGCAGTGATCGATCAAAAACAATTAGCCAAATTAAACAAAGTTCCAATAAATTCCGACCAATACAGAAATTATTTAGATACTATTTGCCGAAAAGCATTGGAGGACATCATCCCCAAAAACAGTGTAGATTTATATCAAAAATATCTTGATAATTATCTTTTTGCACCCACAAAACTACTGCAGGAAGCCACGGATAATAGGAATGCGGAGGCATACAGGATTTGTTCTGAACAAAACACAGTTGAATCATACGATGTTTTTATACGAAAATATCCTAATGCAAAAGAGGCAAACAAAGCAACCGACCAGCGAAATAGTCTGGCTTTTGCAAAAGTAGAAGCCTTAGATAATATTGATGATTACAAAAGTTTTGTGAAGAAATATCCCAAATCAAAAGAGGCTTCCCAGGCCACCTCCAGAATACACGAATTGGCATATGCTGAAGCTGAAAAAGAGAATACTTCATCTTCATACAAACGTTTTGCAAACGAATATAATAATAGTAAACAATACGCTGAGGCTGTCAGCAAATATGAATCTTTACTGTTTACAGAATCCACCGTGAATGGTGATTGGGAGAGCTATCGCGATTTTATAGAAAACAACCCAAATAACTCTTTAGTGTCAAAAGCCGAGGATAGTTTGTTCGAGATTGCGAATAAGACACAAAACATAAAAGCATTGAAGTTTTGCGCCAACACATTTAATGGTAAAAAAAGAGAAAAGGCAATTCTGAGTTATCACGATGTTTACACCAACGATGGCGAGACAGAAACATTAAATAACTTCTATCAAAAATTTACTCAAAGTTTTCTGAATGAGATAAAAACAAAAGACTATGAAATTGCAACAATGGGCGATGAACTAATACTTAGCTCAACCTATAATAGTTATGAATGGTCCGCCTATGACGATTATATAAAAGTTGCCGCTCCGAGGGAAAAGGCATTTGTGGCATTGCAACGAATGATTTCTACAGATATCTCCATCAAAAACTGGTCTTCTGCGCTCATAAAGGCAAAAAGTTACACCAGTTATTTTGGAACAGAACACAAAAAACTAAATGACTTAATAAGTACATTAGAATCAAAATTCAACAATACAATCAAAGTTAATTCCGTGGGAGCAGGCGTAAATACTGCCGGTGGAGAGTATGTTCCCGTAATCTCCACAGATGACAAGCTGTTGTATTTTTGTGGCAGAAACCGGGAAGATAATATTGGAGGGGAAGACATCTTTGTTTCTGCGAAAACGAACGGAAAGTGGGGTGAATCGAAAATAATAGAAAATCTCTCTTCGGAATATGGGAACGAGGCCCCATTAAGTGTTTCTGCAGACGGAACTACAATGATCCTCTTTAAATCGGGAAAACTCTTTTATGCGGAAAAATCATCTACTGGGTGGACTCAAGCCATTGAATTTCCAGAAAACATAAACTCTGGAAAATGGCAGGCAGATGCCATGATTTCCAGCAATGGCAAATCGCTAATATTCAGCGCTATAATGAAAGATAATTTTGATTTATACACCGAAAATAGACCAGATAATTATCACGGGTCTTCTGACTTTGCTAGTGATATTTATGTTTCCCTAAAAGACGAAGAAGGCAATTGGGGCGACCCATTTAACCTCGGCAGTGTAATCAACACCATCTATTGCGACCGCTCTCCATTTCTGCACCCCGATATGAAAACCCTCTATTTCTCTTCCGATGGTCACGGCGGATTAGGGCGCTTGGACGTGTTTAAATCCACCCGACTCCATGACACATGCTGGACTTGTTGGAGCGAACCTGTGAATATGGGCAAAGAGATTAACACAGAATCTTCCGATTGGGGATACAAAATATCAACCGATGGAGATAAAGCATATTTTGCAAAAGCTTTAACGACTGAATTTAATTTTGATATTTATTGGCTAAACCTTCCTGCATCCATGCGCCCCGATTATGTAGCGACCGTTTCGGGAAAACTTCTCGACAAAAAGAACAAACCCATCTCTGCCGAAATTCGGTGGGAGGATTTGGAAACTGGAAAAAGTATCGGTCAATCAAAAAGTGATCCTGCGGATGGTAGTTTCTTTATCGTATTGCCATTGGGGAAAATTTATGGATACTATGTGGATAAAGATCAACACTTTCCAATTTCGAACAACATCGATTTGCGTAAAAACGACAAACCGGTTCAAATTACACAAAACATTGATATTGTTACGTTTAAACAAATGATGGAAGACAGTGTGGCGGTTCCTGTGAACAATCTGTTTTTTAAATTTGCCGAAAGCACCCTGCTCTCTTACTCTATTCCGGAACTTAATCGTGTGGCAAAAATCATCAACGATCACAATTTAAAAGTCCTTATTTCAGGTCATACTGATAACATTGGGGATGATGCGCAAAATCAGATTCTGTCGGAGAAAAGAGCCAACAGTGTCAAAGAATTTCTTGTTTCTGTAGGCTGTAATTCCGAAAATTTAATTACAAAAGGGTATGGCGAAAGCAAACCTGTTACGACCAATGAAACGGAAACTGGTAGGGCTAAAAACAGAAGAGTAGAACTCAATTTTATCCCTTAACTTTAGGTAACTTTTTTACACATTTTTCGTAAGAGAGACTTTAACTATCTATTATAAAAACATTTATGAGAACCAGAAATCTAATAATATTAACGTTTATCGTGGTAATTTTCTCACTAAAAGTGAGTGCACAATCAGAAACTGTTACCGACATCGATGGAAACGTGTACAAAACAATTCAAATTGGCAACCATACTTGGATGGCAGAAAACTTGAAAACGACAAAACTAAATAACGGAAAAGCCATCGCAAAAAATAGTGATCCCAAAACATGGAAAAACATGCTTGGCGGTGGATATTGTTATTACGACAATAAACAAGCAAATGCAACTGTTTACGGAGCATTGTACAACTGGCACATCGCCCGGTCTAAAGCACTTTGTCCCATAGGCTGGCGCGTTCCGAGCGATGCAGATTGGGATACTTTGGTTGTTGAATTGGGCGGAACCAAAAGAGGATTTGTAAAAAAAGAAGAGGTTGAAACCTTAGAAATTGGTGCAAAACTTAAAGATTCTTCCATTTGGCAAAATTCAGATGTTCAGGCAACAAACGAAACAAACTTCAACGCACTTCCTGGCGGCTACTGCACGAGCACAGGTATTTTTGAAAGTGGCAATACCGATGGTTACTGGTGGAGTTCCACCCCAAGCATCTCCTACGGAGCCTATTGCAGATATTTAAAAATGAGCAACGCCTCCTTTTATCGCAATAATCAAAGCAAAACCTACGGAATGTCGGTGCGTTGCATCAAAAACTAACAACCATCACAATCTAAGTTGTCTGAAGCACAATCTGCATAAATATCTGAAATTTTGATATTTTATTTAGAAAAAAAGTGTACTTCTACAATAAAATTAGAAAATCTGACTTATATTTGTAGTGAAACTTTTAATTCGTAGTCTCTTCAAGAGATGAATTCGTAAAAGTAATTGTTTTATAAATATTTTTCAGATGAAGTATCTTCCAAAAATTCTTTTCATAATTGCCCTAAGCATCATTAGCACTGCTGCATTTTCTCAAAAGTACGCGGTTGGCGGTTCCTTGATGTATAATCTACAAACAGAGAGTGTGGGTTTTGGCATTAGAGGCAACTTATATCCGAATAGAAACTGGAGTTTTGTCCCACAAATATCCTATTATCCCTCGTTCAACTTGGTGCATGAATATACACTTGGACTAGGATTAGAGTATAAAATTATTCGTCAACGGAAATTTTTCTTTTATTTGCTGGGTCACGGAGGGTATAACAAATGGATAAATTACGAAGAATCTCCAATGAAAGATGCGAAGCCAAATAATTTAAATTTAGAGGGTGGTTTGGGAGTTTCTATGTACACTTGCATTCGCCCATTTTTGGAATGGAGGTACAATGTTAATTTCAGAGAAGCACACTTGCAATTGGGCGTTTTGTACGTTTTTGGATGCCGCAGCAATTCAAATCCAGGAAGCAATGGCAGCATCTTCAGCAAAGGAAGACGTCAAACTTGTCCAGGATACGGAAATTATTAATCAACTAATCACAACAAAAACAAAATCCTTCGAAGTGAAAAACTTTCAGCTATTACACAAAAGACACGAAGAAGACACAAAAGACACAAAGAAGAAAAAAAAAGCAGAAAAAAACATAAAAAATGTATTTCCTTTGTGAAACTTTGTGGCTCCAGTTCGACAGGCTCGTTTCGACTGGCTCAAAGCATCGCACTGCATCGCTTTGTGGTACTTTGTGACACAACAAAAACAAAATCCTACGAAGTAAAAAACTTTCAGCTATTACACAAAAGACACGAAAAAATATATTTATGACTGAAAATGAATTATCAAATATAATAATTGGCTGCGCAATTGAAGTCCACAAACAGCTTGGGCCTGGATTGTTAGAATCTGCATACCAAGAATGTTTATATTATGAACTTAAACAATTAGGACTTGATGTAAAAAAAGAGAAACCAATGCCCGTAATCTACAAAGAAGTAAAACTTGAACATGGTTACAGGATAGATCTTTTGGTTGAAAATAAAGTAGTTATTGAAGTTAAAACAGTTGAATTTTTAAATGACGTACACACAGCACAAGTATTAACCTATTTAAAATTAGGCAATTACAAACTTGGACTGCTGTTGAATTTTCAAGTCACAACATTAAAAAATGGAATTAGAAGAGTAGCAAACTAAATTCTTAAAAATCTTTGTGAAACTTTGTGGCTCCTTTGTGAAACTTTGTGACACAGCAAAAACCAATTCTTAGAAGAAAAAAACTAATCGCTATTACACAAAAGACACAAAGAAGAAACTAAATACACAAAAAAAAAAAAAATAACATAAAAAATGTATTTCCTTTGTGAAACTTTGTGACTCCTTTGTGGTACTTTGTGCCTCCAGTTCGACAGGCTCACTGCATCGCTTTGTGTTACTTTGTGACACAGCAAAAACAAAATCCTTCGAAGTAAAAATCTACTAAAAAGAAATTATTATGAACAAATTATCAAAATCAGCCCTTCTCATAATCTTCATTTCAACACTATTCTTTTCTGTTTCGTGCCGGAAAGATCGGATTGAAAAAACCATGAACGAATATGAGCCCATCAACAGCTATTTGGATTCAAAAAAACAACCCGAGCAGGTATTTGTAATTGATTCCAACGGCTCTGGCCCCATCGTGGGGAACCAAGGCACACAGATTTGGATTTCAAAACATTGTCTTCAAAAACCAAATGGAGACAGCATCACCTGGCCATACACAGTGCGTTTGGTTGAACTTTACAAACCCAAAGACATTATCTATTATCAAATGCCAACAGTCTCTTCGCTTGGAATTTTGGAAAATGATGGCGAAATCCGATTACGTGCTTTTAAAGATGATATAGAATTAGTTTTTAAACCTTACCCTTGTGGTTGCAACATCACCATGCCCAATCAGGCACCAAAAAGTTACATGCGCGTTTTTTACGGAATTGAATCCGCTGTAACCGATTGGTCGAGCAATGGTTCTCAATTTGGAATCAATAGTTTGGCAAACCCATTCTTTGCCCATACTGACACAAATTATTTGGCAACCATTCACCGACTGGGATGGATTGGATGCGATTCGTTGGCAGGAAACAACACTGGCGCCAAACTCACCTTTCAGTCGAGTACTGATGAACTTGAAAATGTGGGAATTTTTATCTACCTGCCTCAAACAAGAACTGTAATGCAGGTTTACAATATGCTTTCAGGATATATTCCAAACAATATTCCCATCAAAATTGTATGCATCGGCATCAATAGTAGCGGTGAACTATTTTCATACTATCAAAACATGACCTCTGGAAATACTACTCCGATAGAAGTAACGATGACATCCATTACCGATGCAGATTTAACCAACTTGCTTAATAGCTTATAACTCACTGGATGAAAGCATACAGCGCTACATATCTATTTTGCAATAAAAACAGAATCATTGAAAATGGTATCATTGTACTGGATGATTACGATAAAATTATAGTAATTATTGATCCAGCCAAAGATGCACTTCAAATTAACTCTAGCGACATCGTTTATTTAAACGGAATCATCACCCCTGGGTTTATCAATACACATTGCCATTTGGAACTTTCTGCTTACCACGAAACGATTCCGACCCACTGCTCCATCGATGGATTTATCAGAGCGTTGGAAGTGGAGAAGAAGAAAGGATTAAACAATGCTATTGCCATTGAATCCGCCGATATTGAAATGTGGAACGAAGGAATTGTGGCGGTTTGTGACATAAGCAATACCGCTGACAGCATTCCTGCAAAACTCAAAAGCAAGATTCATTACCACAATTTTGTGGAAGTTTTTGGATCTACAGAACATTCGGCCAACAAGATTTTTCAGCGTGCTCAAGAGTTATTGCAATATTACTCCAAAGACAAACTTTTGGCATCCATTACACCTCATTCGTTATATGCTTGTAGCGAATCGTTGATGAAACTCATCCAAGAAAGTGAGAATGTTTTGTCGTTGCACTTTATGGAATCGCAGGAGGAAATTGATTTTTTCGAACATCGACAAGGAGCAATTTTAGAACGAGCAAAACTGTTTGGTGTAAATCCTACTCAATATGAAAATTTCAGAAAACGGCCATCCGAAATTGCCAAATTAGCTCTGAAAAAGGATAAAAAAATACTTTTTGTCCACAATACACTGGCCAACGAAAACGACATCACTCTTTTGACCAATCAATTTTCAGATGGTTGGTTCTGTCTCTGTCCAAACTCCAATTTATACATCGAAAACCGGCTGCCTGATGTAACCATGTTGAATAAAACCACTGATAAAATAACCCTTGGCACCGACAGTCTGGCTTCCAATTCAAAATTATCAATCCTCGAAGAGCTCAAAACCATCGCCAACCATTTTCCGGAAATACCAACCGAAACACTTTTGCAATGGGCCACAGAAAACGGGGCAAAATTCATGGAAATCCAAGCTCAATTTGGCACACTTGAAGAGGGAAAAACTCCAGGTTTAAACTTCATTGAATGTGAAAACTTTGATTTAAAAACAGCGCAGAAAGTGATAAAATTGGTTTGATGAATGGAAATTGTTCATTTATTATCAATCTCAACTTATAAAATCAAACAAATTTCTATATTTTTGGTTGATTAGTTTTTACAGAAATCAATATAAAACATGGATCATCTATCATTTGTAAACCAAATTAGCCCTGAGCGTCTCGAAGAGTTACACCAGCAATATCTATTAGACCCAGAATTGGTTGAACCGTCGTGGAGACAGTTTTTTGCCGGTTTTGAACTTGCCTCTTCGTTGTATCCAATAAATAAACAAAGTGTACTGACCAATAGTGAGTTGAATGTTGTCAAACTCATCAATGATTATCGCGAACGAGGACATTTATTTGCGCATACAAATCCTATTTTCGACAGAGTAAAACATAGTCCTACGTTGGATATTGAGAACTATGGGCTCACTCAATCGGATTTGAATCAACCTTTTGAAGCAGGAACCAGTCTCGGATTAGGGAAATCTAAGTTATCCGAAATTATCACTTTTTTAGAATATACTTATTGTAAAAACATTGGAGTTGAATACGAATATATCCGAATTCCTGAGATGCGTGCTTGGTTGAGAGAGAAAATGGAGTCAACTAAAAACACTCCAAACTTTTCGAAAGAGAAGAAAGAGATGATCTTAGAAGGTTTATCCAAAGCGGTATTGTTTGAAAAATTTATTCATAAAAAGTTTATCGGACAAAAACGTTTTTCGCTCGAAGGAAACGACTCTTTTATTCCTGCTTTACATGCAATAATTAATAAAGGTGCGGAACTTGGAGCAAGTGAGTTTATCTTTGGAATGGCCCACAGAGGGAGATTAAACACGCTTGCGAATGTGATGCAGAAACCCATCGATTATATGTTGAGTGAGTTTTCTGGATATCAATATGAAGATTTAACACTTTTGGGAGACGTTAAATATCACCTTGGATATACTTCCGTTGCAAAAACAAGTTCTGGGAATGAAGTTACCTTAACGCTTTCACCAAATCCATCTCACCTAGAGGCTGTAAACCCTGTATTGGAAGGGATTTCCAAAGGTCGCCTTGAACAAGATTACAATAATGATTTTTCTAAAGTAATTCCCGTTCTTATTCATGGAGATGCAGCCATGGCCGGTCAAGGCATTGTGTACGAAGTATTTCAAATGTCGGGATTGCGAGCATATAATACTGGCGGAACCATCCATGTGGTAACCAATAACCAAATTGGATTTACTACACTTTTCACCGATGCTCGCACTAGCACCTACTCCACCGATGTGGCCAAAACGGTTCAAGCTCCTATTTTCCATGTAAATGGAGACGATGTAGAAGCGGTTGTTTTTGTCATGGAACTCGCCATGGAGTTTAGAGCTAAATTCAACCGAGATGTGGTGGTGGATATTGTTGGATACCGCCGTCATGGTCACAACGAAAGTGATGAACCCCGATTTACCCAACCTACGATGTACAAAATCATCGAAAAACATCCCGATCCGTTGGTGATATATTCACAAAAACTGATGCAAGAGGGTAGTTTTGAACAAAGCGAAATAGATGCAATTGCCAACTCTTATAACGATTATTTAGAAATAGAACTTGAAAAATCAAAACAAATAGAGGTAGCAGAGATTAACTCCTTTTTGGCAAATGATTGGAAAGAAATTGAAAAAGTAGAGTTAAGATTTGATTTGATAAAACCAACAAATACAGAATTTTCGAGAGAGAAATTAGATCAACTCGCAGAGACTATAACGACTATTCCCGAAAACTATACTTTTCTAGGAAAAATAAAACGCATTTACAGTGAACGTATTGCAAACTACCAAAACAACACCATAGATTGGGCTATGGGTGAGCTTTTGGCATATTCTTCTCTCCTAACGGAAGGTTATGATATTAGAATGAGTGGTCAGGATGTTGAACGAGGAACCTTTTCTCACCGACACGCGGTAATTACCGACGAAAATGATCGCAAGTTTTATCCTCTCAACAAAGTAAGCAACGAACACAATCTTTCTATATACAACTCATTCCTTTCGGAATATGGAGTATTAGGTTTTGAATATGGATACTCCATCACTCGGCCGAATACAATGACAATTTGGGAAGCACAATTTGGCGATTTCATGAATGGAGCGCAGATTATTATCGACCAATTTATCACCAGTGGCGAAGAAAAGTGGAATGTGATGAGCGGTTTGGTCATGCTTCTTCCACACGGTTACGAAGGTCAAGGTCCAGAACACTCAAGTGGACGAATGGAACGTTTTTTAATCATGTGTAACGAAACCAATATTCAAGTGCTTAATTGCTCCACACCGGCAAGTTTCTACCATGCAATACGCCGACAGATGCATAGTCCATATAGAAAACCAATGGTTGTTTACACTCCAAAAAGTCTATTAAGGCATCCGCAATGCATCTCTACAATAGACGAACTCACAAACGGAACTTTTAATGAGGTAATAGACGATCCTACCGCAGATTCGGAAATTGTGACAAAACTAATGATGTGTTCAGGAAAAGTATATTATGAGTTGTTAGAACAAAAAGAGATAACAAACGCTAAACATATAGCCATCATTCGATTAGAACAAATCAGTCCTATTCCTTACGAAAAACTTTGGGAAATAATAGACAAATACAAACATGTTCAAGAGTGGCTTTGGGTTCAGGAAGAACCTGGAAACATGGGCGCATGGACTTATCTAAATCGAAACTTCAAAGATGTGCCTTTCAAAATGATAGCTCGTCCCGATTCTACTAGTCCAGCAACAGGCTCAAGCAAACTTCACAAAGTTCAACAACAAAAACTAATTGAAAAAGCATTCGGAAGTTGCAACTGCAATCGATTACACCAAGAGTGCCGCATGATATGTTCGCACAGAGAAGACTAAAAAGTTGGGGCTAATGAAATCAGAAAACGAGAAATAACTTCAGCCGTTAACAGGGATTAGTTAACAAAAAACATTCGCTGATAAAGAATTTATTTTTGGCACTTTACAGATCCCGTAAAGTTGAAAGTCTATAAAGGTAGATAGCAAAGATAGCCTTGCTTTGTCATGCTGAGACTTTATCCAAATTTTTTGGAAATAAAGGGTTGATGACAGTGAGAAAATTTACTAATTTTTTGTAGCATAGAATACTCAGTATGCGGATTTTTTAAATACAGAGAACAAAACTACTTCGAAGATTTTTCTTTTTTAGTGTCACTTTTGTCTTGATACAAAAGTAACCAAAAAGTCAAGAAGGAGCGAATGCATGTTTTCTGGAAATTTCAAATGCAATAAGCAATTCTTTAGCAAGGTAGGCTAATTTGAAGTCTTTGTTGTTTTCTATATTGCTTTGGCTTTTACTTAGACTTAAAATTAGGACGCTTGTCACCCGAAAAAGGGTGATAAACGCCCTTGCTGAATTGCTAATTGTATTTGAAAGCTATTGTTTATGAGGGCTCGCTCGCTCCTTCAGATCCCACGCGCAGATGATTGAGCCTTTTTAGAAGTTTTAGAGCTACGCAGTGGTGGCTTTGCGGTCTTTTTTTTTACTGAGAAGGTTTTTTTATTTCCTAAATCAAAAAATAAGGTTGGTCGAACCTTGAAGAAAAGACTAATCCTAGGTTTCACGCCGAGACTTTGCCAAAAATCCATAATTGTTTATCTATGAGGCAGTAATGTAATTATGTCATTGGTACGATTAGGAAGCATCTTTACTGACAAAGCCACTCAAAGAATAAATGCACATTTTTGAAAACTGAGTTAGCTGATAAAACTGAAAAGTCAAAGAGTCGAAAGTGAAAAGTCGAAAAGTGGATACTTTCTAACTTTATGGACTTATTTAAGATGTCGGTGCTCTGCACCTTGTCTATTTATTCTTACCTTTTTCTACAAAGATGTCGCGGCTCTGCCGCTTGAACGTTTTTTTGCTATCTTACTTTGCAAACTTTATAGACTTTTGACTTTATATACTTTTCACTGTTTTTCATACTTCATCACATCCTCCGAAAAAAACTCTAATGAAACCCCAGCTTGTTTGAACATCTCTTCGGATTCAACTCCGGCGTGATATTTCTTTTCGCACACCACGCGTTGGATGCCGCAGTTGATAATCAGCATGGCGCAAGTTCTACAAGGCGTCATTCGGCAATACAAGGTTGCGCCTTTTAGTGCAATTCCATCTTTGGCTGCTTGACAAATGGCGTTTTGCTCCGCATGCACCGTGCGTACACAATGAGTGGTTACCGTTCCATCTTCGTGAATCATTTTCTTAAACTGATGCCCCACTTCATCGCAATGTGGCAAACCAACAGGCGAACCCACATACCCGGTAACCAAAATCTGACGATCGCGCACAATTACACATCCACTTCGGCCGCGGTCGCACGTAGCACGAGTGGCAACCGTGTTGGCAATTTCCATAAAGTACTCGTCCCAACTTGGGCGAACATATTTTTCCTCTTGATTACTCATGGGTGCAATTAATTTGTTTCATATTTGTTTCAATCTGCGAATGCAAATCCTCGATGGAACCGTTGTTGTCAAAAACAAAGTCGGCCATTTCAATGCATTTTTGAAGATTCTGATGGTTTGGATTTGTAGAGGTCATCTCCCGCTGTTCGTTGGACAAAAATTCCTCAAAACCAATATGATCGGTGACCGAATTTCTAATGGTGATACGGTCGAATCTGATTTTTGGATCGGCATCTACCGCAAAAAGGTAAAAATTCTCTTTATCTCTCAACGAAGTCACCTCACCTGGAGTACGAATGCTTTCGATAATGCAGTTTTTGCCCAAAGCTTCTGCTTTTTTGTACAATTCATCCACAATAAATGAGGGTTCATGTTTGGCGCGTAAATCGTTAGCTACCAACACCATACTGTCTCTGTTGGGTGTAAGACCACGTTCCTCAATAATTTCGAGCAGAAACTCGCGAACAGACAAATGGGTAAAACCCCACTCGGTAATCAAATAGTCTACAATAGTCCCTTTTCCCGATCCTATCGTACCTGTAATTCCAATTATTTTCATGTTACCTTGGTTTGTGAAAAACTCAAACTCTTACTATTTTGAAGTTTGTCGACTAATTTTTTGTAATACTTATCACAAAAATCAAATAACAAACGACAATGATTCAAGTTTGCATCGGTAAAGATACTAAAAGTTTATAAAATGAAAAGTAAATTATTGATTCAAAAAATATTGCGTAACTCAATATCGTGCTTTTATGGGTTAGCGATTAACTCTGATTTTATTGCCCTATCCACAATTTATACAAACCAATATTTTGAGCAGAACTGATTTTCGTCAGATAATAGCCAGGGCTTAGACTTGTGCTTATCGTTTGATTCTCACAATTATTTATAGCATGTTGTGCCACTTTTTGTCCCGTTAAATCGAAAATTTCCATTTCGTTAATCATTATTTTTGAATTATTTATTAGATATATCTGATTATTAAAGCTGAATATATTTATTCCATTTAATGTATGAGATTCAATTTTGTCTGTATTTGAACTAAAAACTTGATCTACAGACCACGTGCCTGGAGTTGAATTACAAACGGCCTGAACATTCCAAATATAACTTGTAGTGGGATCGATATTGGTGAGTAGATAATTATTTGTATTGATACTTGAAATAAGGACGTATGACTGATCTGTGATCTTTTTGTATCTCAAGTTCCAAAGGGTTTCGTTGCTTCCGGCTTGCCAACCAAGGTTTACCTGTGAATTATTGATTACACTTGCTGAAAGATGAGTGGGATCGAGGCACGAAGTGTCGGAAACAACTTCTAATTGGATGTTGGGACGATTACTATAATACAGGAACCCATATTCCTGCCATGTGTGGTTGTCAACCATAAAATAGGTGGTCTTGTAGGTATTCCAAGTGTTCCCACAGTATGATGCCCTAAAGTAAGCGTTATCGTATGAATGATCGGGATTGATATACTTTACTGCCAAAACTTGAATATTTTGTGTGCCGTTGTAATAAAATCGAGGTTCAAGAACCACATTATTCCAACCTGTGTGTATATTTGGGAAATTCCCTTTATAGACCAATGTAAAATCACTATCGTTTGCTAGTTGTTCAGTCAAATAAGTATGTGTGGTATGTTTCAGATAGATTCGCACACTATCGATGGGAGCTAAGCCTGTGCTTTGGGTGTAAAATCCAATTTTTCGGATATAGCCTCCTGCTGGCAAACCTATTTCACTAGCTAAGTAAATCATTTGGGAACCACTATTGAAAAAATAATTTGACCATGGCACAATGGATTGTGAAATAGAATCCGTCCCAATTATAACATTGGTCTGACTTGACCCATTGATTGGAATTGACGCAATAACTCCGATGACAAGTATACACCTTAAAAGATGTTGAATGATTTTATTTTTTGCTTTTTCCATTGATTTTTTTTATTTCTGGTTGATTTTCACTATTTTTTTTCAAATTCCTTTTGATTTCGATCTTCTTTGTTTGCCCCAACCCTTTTGATTGAGTTTTTGGAATTGATTTTCATCACTTTTTGCCCCGACCCTAAAGGGAGAAGTGCTGAAAATCAATGTTTTCATGCCTTTCTTTTGGGCGAGGGGCAAAGTGTTGAAAATCATCTTGCTGTTAATTTTCTTTAAGACTTTATTCACTTTAAACTTTATGGACTATCGCCTTTATAAACTTTCGACTTATTCCTTGTTCCCACCTACGGCTGTTTTTTTATTTCGGTGTGCTGCACCTCCTTGTTGTATAACGAAATTTCTTTTCTACAAAGATGTCGCTGCTCTGCAGCTTGTCTTTCATCGTCGCTAAGCGCGTCACTCGTTACTCCCGAAAAAATAGTCCGCCAGACTTGTGCTGAGCAAAGTCGAAGCATGGTGGATTTATTTTTCGGGATCGTCACTTCTTTTCCCCCCTTTACAACCTTTCCCCTTTATAGACTTTTTCCTTTATAGACTTTCTCCTCACCTAATTACTACCAACTTCACGCTTTTCCGAAACCCATCGGGTACCACCACCGCAGCATGATACACTGCTGTGGCTAAATTGCCCAAGTTTACTGTGGCTATGTTTTCGGTGCCAGTGAGTGGATATTTTGAGACTTGTTGCCCAATCATATCATAGAGTTCCAATACCGCGCCTTCGGGTACTTTGGAATTAAAACGCACATTTACAATTCCATTGCATGGGTTAGGATATATTTCAAAATCAATATTGGTGTAATCGGGTAGTGGACAATTGTCTACGGTAACGATAACTGTATCTCGGGTTTCATCAAATTTAAAGTCTTTTTGCACCAAAATATAACTGGTGGGTTGCGTAGGGCTAACGATAATTTGGGCGGTGGTGTCTAGCAAATTGCCCTGCATATCGTACCACCAGTACAAATATTCATCACGTCGTTGTGGCCCTATGGTTATGTTCTTTCCAGCATTTACGCATGTGTCATTTCCCGCATTGGCAAAATACACAGGTGCATCGCACGGGTAAACGGCTACATCGTCGATGAGGTAGTAACTTAATATAAAAGACGAATCAATTTGTGAAATAAGATTCGGCAACATATATAGCGTAACCGAATCGTCAGGGACAAAACTAGCGATATGAATAAACTGTTCATTGCCTTGGGCTATAAAATCTCCTTTAATTTTTACCCAATTTGTAGTGTCATTTAAAACTGGACCAGAATAGTTTATTTGAGGATGCAATTGGTAAATGTTGGTATAACCAGCAGTTGGATATATGATTGAATCTCCAGTGATAAATGCTCCAACTTTGTTTGATGCAAAATTAAGATAATTGACATTGTTAGAAAAACAATAAGAATAGTAACCCAAAAATCGTATGTAAAAACTTGCACTATAACATTTATTGAGTGCTAATTTTGTTTTAAATTTCCCTGTTATAACTTCTCTGACTTCAGACATTGTAACTCCAGCATTTGAAGTGCAATAAGTTAAAAAGCCAGCACAGCCATTTCCTGTATTAAATTTTATATTATTTAATGGATATGCAATAAAAGGGTCTAAAGGATTATCATTTAATGTACACCTGTTATAATATTCAGAACTTGTATTATAATCACAACCAGCACTCCA
The DNA here is from genome assembly GCA_038240835.1 of Bacteroidales bacterium. Taxonomy (GTDB): domain Bacteria; phylum Bacteroidota; class Bacteroidia; order Bacteroidales; family WCHB1-69; genus JBAXTE01. Next base: position 30,002 of record JBBRGJ010000023.1, read on the forward strand.
AGAAACAGCATAATTAATTTGACTGACATTATTAGGACACTCTGAATATTGTTCGAGGCTTGGATTAATTACTAGATTTTGTGTAAAACAAAAAAAAGGAAAACTGAATGCCATTAAAGCAATTATTTTTTTCATGCAATGTTTAGATAAAAAACAGAAAGCTCTGTATGAGCTTTCTGTTGTAAAAATAATATTAATTTATTCAATTATTAATTTTTCGATTTTACCATCAGATAAATCGTTGTTAATCAGCCTAATTAAATAAACTCCTTTGCCTAAATGAGAAGTGTTAAGAGTAAATATTGATAATCCATCTGAGTTTGATGTGTTAAGCATCTCTCGGCCTAACATATCGTAAATTATTGCTTTGGCAATATTAGATGATCCTGATATCATAACCTGAGCACGGGCAGGATTTGGGTAAATTATTGTTTCGTCGTTTTGAATACCCAAATGCTTAATGATGTTTTTAGGTTTAATTACTTCGTTTTGAGGTATTCTGTAAAGCATTACCCAAGCTGTAAATACACCGTATCCACCTTGGATGTGAGGTTGGGCTGCAATTTGGAGTAAGGTTTCACGTTCATTACTGGTAAGCTCGTAACGCCCTTTTGCCCAACTTTGTAAATAGATGGCATTCGCAGTTTGCTGATTGCGTTCTATTAAATTTGCAGGCACAATCGAATTGTTAAGTTCCGTTGCTTCATCAATGCTGTTTTCGGCAATAAGTTTATTCACTTTATCAAACAGAATAATGGAAGTGGTTTGAATTGGATTGTCGTTAATTTCGGAAACAGCATCTAACGAAATAGACATATTGTCGTTTTGAGCAGTTACATAATAGTTTGCAGCCTGATAATATTGATTTTCTTCGGTATCTGTATTGAAATTTTGCATAATGGATGGTGCTGAAGTGTTTGCACCGTTTGCAATAGCATCGATACCGCCACCGCTACCACCGCCACTGTAAGGGACCCATATTATTCCATCGAATCCACATCCTTGTGGTACTGGATTTGTAATTGCTGATGAAGTAATACTCCCTGTAACAGAATATTCAGAAGATAATAAAGAATAGATTGTTGAGATTGTTGGTCCATCATAAGTCCAAGTAGTAGTAGTAGCCACAGAGCCTTGCACTCTATATCTACCTGTCACAAATGGAGTATTCCATGAGTTTCTATTTACCCAACGTGGAATTACGACTCCTTGGTTTCCAATGGTTGCGGCGTCTAAACGCACTCCATAGTAGTTGTTGTTCATGCTATTGCTTCTTAATTGCGAAGTGGCACAATATCCGCTCATGCGAATTCCTATTCCAAATTTAGTTATGTTATTACTGCATAAACTTGTTTTAGGGGAAGCAAGAACATAAATCCCATTAAGTTTTAGCCCTTGTGTCTCGTTTGTTACCGAGTATGTTGGTGTAGTAGTTAAAGTATTGTCTTCAATGTATGTATTGTCTCCGTTTTCAACTCTAATTCCATTATAACTATTACTACCACTCACATTATAAGAA
>JBBRGJ010000024.1:0-31281 GCA_038240835.1 Bacteroidales bacterium
AGGTATTTTAATGAATTCTGCTATCGAATCAATCGTTCACAAAGCAAAGAGACTATTTTTAATAATTTAATCAGAAGGATGGTTGCTGCCAATAATGTCACGCACGCAGAAATGATATGTAGCTAATTGATGACCTCTATGGATTTATTTATTCTATTGCACTTCGATATTATTTTCCAAAAATCCCTCAAACGCCATCATTCATCGATATTACTTGCAAAAGGGTAAACCTTGAACATTATGTTTCTGGCGTCAATTTCAGACCCAGTACTTTTGTGTATAACAATACTTATCTTACTCTAAATTTGGGTTTTTCGAGTAAATCTGACCATGTTTCCCGACAATTTTGGAATAGTTTAGCCTTAGGTGTAGGAGCCAAATTTGGAAAGTGGGATGAATATCTTCCAAATGATGCAACTCTTCTTGATCCAGTTTATTCGAAGTCTGGTTTGTTTCGTAAAGGAGTTAGTCCATTATTCACCGTGAAATATGTGATCGGTATTTGTTGGTAATCTCTTTTGAATTAAAGTTCTACGGAACCTTCAAAAGCAAATTTCACAGGACCTTGAAGCCAAATATTTTCATAGCCAGCGGCTGATTCTTCAAATGTTACTTTAAAAACGCCTCCCAATGCATCGATGTCAATTTGATGAAAAGGTAAATTTAATTTTTTTACAATGGCTAAAGCGGAGGCGGTAATTCCGGTGCCACAGGATAATGTTTCGTCTTCAACTCCTCGTTCGTAGGTGCGGACAAACAGACGTCCGTTGGAAAATGAAACAAAATTTACATTGGTTCCACCTGGAGTAAATCGAGGGTCGTTTCGCAACATTTTACCCATTCCTACTACGTCCGCATTTTTGGCATTGTCTACAAATACAACCAAATGTGGTGATCCTGTGTCCAAAAATGAATCCTCTTCAATTTCAATTATCTCTTTTACAGAGCTCATTTTAAGAGTTATATCATAGAGCGAATTTGCTGATTTTGACAAAATATTGGCGTAATGTAATCCATCAATCGCATCGAATAAAAACGAATTTTGCTCAAAACCCAAATGTTGCGCAAAGGCTGTGATGCATCTTCCCCCATTTCCACACATTGTTCCTTCAAATCCATCTGAATTGTAATATTTCATCGAAAAATGCGCTTTTTCGCTTTTTGGACTTTCTAACAAAATTAAGCCATCTGCACCAATTCCCAAACGTCTGTGGCAAAGTAAAAACACTTGTTCCGGACTTAGCGAAATGGATTGATTTCTATTGTCAATCATGATGAAATCGTTGCCTGCTCCGTGAAATTTGAAAAAACTTAGGGTCATATTAATTGCTTTTAATCGATGTGAAGAGTGCCTATTTAAAAAATTGACTTTTTGGAATCTAAGATTTATAGCTGATGAATTTTTAAAAAAAAGTCTAGCTTTTGGAACTATTTTATTACTTGAGTGAGTTTTACAAACTCATTGTTTGGCTCCAGAAGGAATAGTTTGTTGTTTGTGATTAAATAAAACTCCGAATCTTCAATGTATAGTTCCGTATTGTCAATGTCGGTAATTCCAAAAATAATGGCCTTGGTTTTCGACTTTTTATATCCTCTAAAACCGATGGGAGAAACCCAAAATTCAACAGTAAATGTCATCTGTTTTTCGCTGGAAGATCTATTCATCAATAATGAATCAATGGCAACTTCTCTTTTGTTCACCGGAATGATGTACGTTTTCTTGGCAATTAGTTTGTCCTTCAATACATCATTCGTATCTACAGGAGTATAAATAGCATCTGCATTTCCTTCAAAATCTGAAATTACTTGGGAAGAATCACCCTCCAAATTCTCCTCCTCTTCGTCGGGGTGTGACATGTTGGCACTTAGTTCCTCTTTTGATATCAATTCTGCCGACTTTTTGTCACTATTTTTGGTGCTGCTGTCTTTAGATGAAAATAATTTTTTTGAATCAGATATCACGTTAATCTCCTTTATATCTATCTTTTGATAGTAATTGAGCGCATATACAGTAATTGTTATCAATAAAACGGGCACGATAACTGCGGTAATATATTTAACAATTCGTTTTTTCTTGTACTTCAGCATGATTTCTAATATTCTACTGCAAAGATAGAGAAAAAATTAATTGATTTTGCATCTCTGGTTTTAACAAATTTTAGACTTTTTAAATATACTAAACAAACCCAAAAATCGTTCTTTACAAGCATTTGTAAAACATAAGAGAGTGACGCTGATTGTTGATGTTGAATTAATATAACTAGATTTATGAAAAATAATTTTAAGATAAAATTTTACCCACTAATTTCCCTCTTTATTGTATTGTTGAGCTTTGTCAACGTAGCTAGTTTTGCTCAAAGTGATGGTTTGGTTGTAAATACTGGTCCTGATTTTACCTCTGCTGCCGAAAGTTCTATTCATGCAGTGGTGCATATAAAAACCGAGTTTGAGCGAAAAAGCAATGTGTACGATGACTTTTTTGGATTTGGAAGTCCGTTTTCTTTTGGAAATCCACAATCACAGTTGTTAGTGGCCACTGGTTCGGGTGTTATTGTAGAAGAGGATGGTTATATCATTACCAATAATCACGTGGTGCAAGATGCTAAAACCATCACCGTTACCCTCAACGATAAGCGCGAATTTGTCGCCGAGTTAGTTGGGGTAGATGCATCTTCTGATTTAGCGTTGATTAAGATTAGTGCCACCAAATTGCCTTCGCTTCGTTATGGAAATTCCGACAAAGTGAGAGTGGGCGAGTGGGTTTTGGCCGTGGGCAATCCGTTTAATCTTACCTCTACCGTTACGGCTGGTATTATCAGCGCAAAAGCCAGAAACTTAAATATTTTGGGAAATAATAGTAACATTGAGTCTTTTTTGCAAACAGATGCAGCCGTGAATCCTGGAAATAGTGGCGGTGCTTTGGTGAATATAAAAGGAGAATTAATCGGAATTAACGCAGCTATTGCTTCAAATACTGGCTCTTATGCTGGTTATTCATTCGCAATTCCTGCCAATGTTGCTCGGAAAGTGGTGGATGATTTGAAAAATTATGGAGAGGTGCAACGAGCATATTTAGGCGCTTCGTTTTCCGAAATCAACAGCAAGTTGGCTACGGAGTTAAAACTAAATGCAATCAAAGGTATTTATGTCAACAACATCGATCCCAATGGCTCTTCCTCCGAAAGTGATGTTCAAAAAGGAGATATTCTTCTCTCGATGAATGGGGTTGAAATTAATAGCTACTCTGAGATGAAAGAGTTTTTGGGACAACATCGCCCGGGCGAAAAAGTAGAAGCCATTATTTTGCGCAACAATAATGAGATTTCTAAAAAAATCACTTTGCGAAATAAAAATGGAACTACTGCCATTGTTAAAAAGGAAGAATTTAATGTGGTTCAATTTATTGGTGCCGTTTTAACACCCATCGATAAAAAAACAAAACAACTATTACGGTTGAATAATGGTCTTAAGGTAGAGCGAATTGAAAAAGGTTTGTTCAAAAATGCTGGAATTCAAGAAGGATTTATCCTTACAGCAATCGATCGAAGAGCAATGAATGAGGCCACTGATGTGGAAAATTATATTAAATCAAAAAAAGGAGGAATTTCAATTGAAGGCTACTACCTGAATGGCATGAGAGTGATATACACAATTGGAATTTAAGTGAACAATTTTTAAACTTTAGTGTTTACTATTTGTAAACGCACATCAATAGAAAGAAAGATCATGAGACAACTAAAAATATCAAAATCAATTACGAATCGAGAAACAGCTTCTCTGGATAAATATCTGCAGGATATTGGTAAAGAAGAGATGGTTACTCCTGACGAAGAAGTGGATTTGGCTCGCCGGATTAAAGCCGGAGATCAGATGGCGCTAGAGAAACTCACCAAAGCGAATTTGAGATTCGTGGTTTCTGTAGCAAAACAATATCAAAATCAAGGACTTAGTTTGCCCGATTTAATCAACGAGGGAAATGTCGGTCTGATAAAAGCTGCTCGTAGATTTGATGAGACCAGAGGTTTTAAATTTATCTCTTATGCTGTTTGGTGGATTCGTCAAGCGATTCTTCAAGGAATTGCCGAACAATCCAGATTAGTCAGATTGCCTCTAAACCAAGTAGGTTCGCTGAATAAGTTAAAGAAGGAGATTTCTAGGCTAGAGCAACTTTACGAACGTCCTCCAACAGTTGGAGAGCTAAGCATCGCCCTTGATATGCCCGAGCATAAAGTGCGTGATTTTATGAAAATAAATTCTCGTACCATCTCTATCGATGCACCAATCTCTCCCGATGAAGACACAAAACTAGTCGATACTTTTGCTGGGACTGAAGATCAAGAGACTGATTTGGTCCTTATGCAAGAATCGCTTTCGGATGAATTAAAACGTACCGTCTCTACCCTCAGCGACAAAGAGAAGGAAGTGCTTTTTATGTACTACGGAATTGGCCACAACCACGAATATACCCTCGAAGAAATTGGCGCTCAGTTTGACTTAACTCGTGAACGTGTTCGTCAAATTAAAGAAAAAGCAATTCGTAGATTGAAACATAACAACAAAAGCAAAAACCTTAAAGCTTATTTGTAAATTCAAAAAACACTTATAATATTAAAAAAACCTCTGTCGTTCTGATGGAGGTTTTTTGTTTTGCCCTATTTTTTGAGTTTTTAACACTAAATGTTGATAAAAAAATAAAAAAAAATCAGATATATCAATTAGTATAAAGATATTTGCAAATTAATCGCAGAACAATCAAAAACATGTCAACAACAAGGTATATTTTCGTCACTGGAGGCGTTGCTTCTTCTCTTGGAAAAGGTATTATTTCAGCATCGTTAGCTAAATTACTAAAAGCGCGTGGGTTTTCGGTGACCATCCAAAAACTTGATCCATACATCAATATCGATCCAGGTACGCTAAATCCATACGAGCATGGTGAGTGTTTTGTGACCGAAGATGGAGCTGAAACCGACCTCGATTTAGGTCACTACGAACGTTTTTCAAATACTCCTACCTCGCAGGACAATAATGTAACTACAGGTAAAATTTATCAAACGGTAATTAATAAAGAACGAAAAGGTGATTATTTGGGCGCAACGGTTCAAGTGGTTCCTCATATTACCGATGAGATTAAATATAAGATTAAAAAATTAGGTGCCGACAATCGGTTTGATTTTGTGATTACCGAAATTGGTGGAACTGTGGGCGATATTGAATCTTTTCCATTCATCGAGGCAGTGCGTCAAATGAAGTGGGAGATGGGCAACAAATGTCTAGGAATTCACCTTACGCTTGTCCCATACTTAGCGGCTGCTGGCGAACTTAAAACCAAACCTACACAACACTCTGTAAAAACGCTTTTAGAGCAAGGAGTGCAACCCGATATTATCGTTTGTAGAACTGAACACTCTTTGAGTGATGCAATGCGTAATAAAATTGCTTTATTCTGCAATGTGGATCCTACTTCTGTCATCGAATCTATTGATGCAGAAACAATTTACGAAGTGCCATTGATGATGTTTCATGAGGGTTTAGACAAAGAAGTGCTTCGCAAAATGGGCGTTGAAAATGCTCCGGAACCTGATTTAACTCAGTGGAATAGCTTTTTGGAACGATTGAAAAATCCAACTCAAACAGTTACCATTGCTTTGGTTGGTAAATATGTGGAACTTAAAGATGCGTATAAATCTATTTCAGAATCAATCATTCACGCAGGTGCATCTAACTTGTGCAAAGTGAAAGTAAAACTAGTTCACTCCGAATTTTTAGATGATACTAATATTCAAGAACAGTTGAGTGACGTTCATGGAATTTTAGTCGCCCCTGGCTTTGGAGCTCGCGGAATTGAGGGAAAAATCGAAGCAGTTCGTTTTGCAAGAGAGAACAAAATCCCATTTTTAGGCATTTGCCTCGGTATGCAATGTGCCGTTATCGAGTTTGCTCGTAATGTTATCGGTTGGAAAGATGCTCATACTACCGAAATAGATCCTAAATCTCCATATCCTGTCATCGATATCATGGAAGACCAAAAATCAGTGGAAGAGATGGGCGGAACCATGCGTTTGGGTGCTTATCCATGCCAAATAAAAGAGAATACACTGGCTTTTGAAATCTATGGAAATAAGAATATTTCGGAAAGACATCGCCACCGTTTTGAGTTCAATAATAAATATACACAAGATTTTGTTCAAGCTGGAATGGTGCTTTCGGGAACTTATCCAGATAAAAACTTGGTAGAAATAGTTGAAATTCCTAGCCATCCTTGGTTTATTGGTGTTCAGTTTCATCCTGAATATAAAAGTACAGTGGCGAATCACCATCCGCTATTTGTTCATTTTATTAAAGCAGCAATTGATCATCAAGCTTAGTAATTTATGTTAAAAAAAACGACTTTGGTCGTTTTTTTTATATCCCAAAGCAACCATTTTACATCCAAAACGCTCTATTTTACTATGAAATTTTATTTTCTAACTTTATTTTATTAATTTTACTTCCATAAAAAAATTTGAAATCTATGAAAAAAATGTTCTTCCCCATCTTCGTTATCCTATGCATGAATGTTAGTCTGTTTTCTCAATCTAATTATAGTTGGCTTTTTTCTGCTGGCGGAACTGGAGACGATCAAGCATTGTCGATTACTACCGATGCCGCTGGAAATAGCTATGTTGTGGGTTATTTTACTGGAATCGTAAACTTCGGCGGTGCCAACACTCTTGCCTCTGCCGGAGATAAAGATATGTTTTTGGTGAAGTTAAACAGCAGTGGCGCAATTCAGTGGGCTAAAAAAGGGGGCGGTTCAGCTGCCGATCAAGCCATCGATGTAAAATGTGACGCCTCGGGAAATATCTATACGCTAGGATGGCACGAAGGAAGTGCTACATTCGGAACGACAACGGTAGATAATGCTGATGGCGCTAAAAGTTTTATTACCAAATGGGATAATAGCGGAAATGTGCTCTCGGTGATAAAATTAGGTGGTTACGCTAAATCTTTTACCTTGGATGCAACAGGTAATATGTATGTATCTTCTACATTTACGGGTTCAATTAAAGTAAGAACAACCACTAAAATTAGCCAAGGAGGAAATGATATGTATGTAGCAAAACTTACTCCTGCAGGTGCAGAAACTTGGGTGAAAACAGTCTATAGCAGCGGGAACGAGAACCCAATATCAATAACCATATCTGCGGATGATAGCCTGTTGGTGATGGGAAGGTTTAGTTCTATCTTGAATTTTGAAGGTTCTTCGTTTCAAGGTGCGAATAATGGCGGTGCCACAAGCGAAGATTTGTTTATTGCAAAATATTCTAGTGCTGGTGATATTGGTTGGTTTAAACAGTTTGATGCTGCCATGACTGACGCTTTAGCCCCAAACTCAATCACAACCGATGCTTCAAATAATATTTATTTGACAGGAACTTTTCAGACTTCTGTCAACTTTTTCTCTTATTTCTTTACCAGTACTGGAGGTACAGATGGTTTTATCACGAAACTTTCTCCTACCGCTTCGAGTGCTTTTTGGTCTAAAAAAATCGGAGGAACTTCGGCAGATGCAGCTTTGTCTATTGGTTTAGATTATACCAATAATGTCTATTTTGCAGGTTATTATTCAGGTGCTTTAACATTTGAAACGACAAATTTGCCAAACAATGCAAGTGAAAATATTTATTTAGCAAAATACGCCTCAGATGGAACTTTTCAATGGGTGAAAAACGCTGGAGGAACTACTGCAGATGGTGGATTAGGAATAAAAGTTGCCACGGATGGAAGCGCATTGATTTGTGGAAGATATAGCTCTGTGGCTAATTTCCATGGAACGAATATCACTTCAAATGGAAACAACGATCTTTTTGTTGCAAAATCGCCAAACTCTTACACTCCTCTCTTAGAAGCTGCTTTTTCGGCAAGTGCAACGTCTGTAATGGCTACTTCGCAAATTACGTTTACCGATATTAGCACAGGAGCTCCCAATGCATGGGCATGGTCGTTTCCTGGCGGTACATTAGATACTTCTAACATTCAAAACCCTGTGATTACATATAATACTCCAGGTGTTTACAGTGTTACCTTAAGAGTTTCCAATGCTTTTGGTGAAACCAACCAAATCACAAAAACAAACCACATCACCATTACGCCGTTTGTCTCTTCCTGCAATGCCGTTAAATTGGATGGCGTTGACGATCATATAGATTGTGGAGCTCGGTCTGCATTGAGAGTGAATCAGAACTTTACCATCGAAGCATGGGTGAAACCTGAATTAGAAGCGGGATATCCTTTTTCGTATATGACCAAAACGGCGACATCGGTAAATGGTTATGCAATGGGTTATTACAATGGAAAATTTAGATTTGTTATTCAAACGGCTAATATATTAATCGGCGAAGTGGATAATATGCCGGGTGCTGTTCTTCCTTTGAATGAGTGGTCGCATGTTGCGTGCACTTTTGATGGGATGGTGGCCAAAATGTATGTAAATGGAGTCTTGGCAGAAAGCAAAACATTGGCTACTTCCGCTGCCTCTATTATTTGGAGCTCAAATCCAACGGCTATTTACATTGGAAAATGTGAAAATTCCGACGGAACTCAATTCTTTAAAGGTTCGGTGGATGATGTGCGTATTTGGAAAACTGTTCGCACCGAAAGCCAAATTGAGAGTTACAGAAATGTCAAATTATTGGGCACTGAATCAAATTTAGGTGCATACTGGAACTTAGACGACGGGACAGGAACTGCTGCAAATGAAGGCACTGCAAACAATTACGATGGAGTTCTGAAAAATGGAGCTGCTTGGGTAACGACCAACAATGCTTGCTTCGGAGTGAGCGTTCAGGAAATAAACGGAAATCAACACTCTTTGGTTATTTTTCCTAATCCAGCAAACGAAACTATTTCGATCGATGCAAAAATTACGGAACCTATCATAGTGACCATTTTTGATGTTGCTGGAAAAATTGTAGCAATCCATCAATTAGAGTCATCGAATAATCCAATTGATATCTCTACACTTAAATCTGGAGTTTACTTTGTGCAAATTCAAAACAGTAAATTGCTTGAAACAAGTAAATTTATCAAGAAATAAATGATTGTTTATCTTATTAAAAAAGCCTCCTGTTGGAGGCTTTTTTAATGTGTAGAATGCTGCAAGATTTGGAGCTTTGCAATGGTCTCTATTCGTGTATCACAAACGGCTTACTTATTCTGTTTTCGCTTGAAGATAGCGTAACAAAGTACATTCCTTTCGCCAAAACCAAGTTTTCGAAAGCAAATCTTTCACGACTTGTATTTGCTAATACCGATTTTGCTGCAATCAATTGCCCAATCGAATTCCTAATTGTTAAGGAATAGGATTGATTGTTTTTGCCCGTGATTTCAAAAAACACATCTCCTTCATTAGAATAAATAGGGGTGATGTTTTCTTCTTCCTCGTTGCTGCATTTTACCGTTATTGGCTGATACGTGTAATTATTGCCATCAAAATCATATTGAGATAATCGGTAATAGCTTAAACTGCTTGCCAAAGCATCGGTTTTGAAGTAGTTTGTTAGATTATTGCTGTTTCCTTGAGCAGTAATTTGTGCTATAGTTTCGAAGTTAGTTCCATCCAAACTTCTCTCCAAAATAAAGTAATCTGCATTGGTCTCGGAAGCTGTTTTCCATTTGACATCTACACTGTTTTTGGAACATTGGGCAGTAAACGAAACTAGTTCCACGGGAAGCGGAGCGGAGATGCTTCCAAGGGTGATTAGATACGATGCTATACTGTTAACGTTTGTTTGAGAGGATACATAGTTCGCACTTACGGTGGTGTTTTGTGGATGCCAATAGTCGGAGCCAACACCCACGTTTATCATCTGGAAAAGTTGTAAATTAGCAGCATTTGATGATTGTGAACCCAATTCACCCGCGAAATAATAAAATCGGCTAACGGTGATGTTTGCTTGATTAGTAGGTTGGATGTCGTAATACCGATAGACACTATAATTTCCGGTAAAAGCACCATCGCCTTGTAACTCTTTGTGACCCCGAATAATGGTGGTATTTCCAAGATTTCCAGCCGGTGAAAAATCAACGCCTAAGTTGGCTACATTTCCCGATGGGTTGTTCACGGTTATCTGTATTTTCCCATTTCCTTGGCCCTCTGCAGTCGATCCGTTTGTCGCTCTAATTCGTTTGGTGTTCGTTTCGCCTCCATTTATACTCGCCGATGAAGAGAGAGTTGCGGTTGCTTCTTTTAAATCAAAATATCCAGAACTCATTAATAAAGAAGTTCTTACATTGATGTTTCTTGATAGATTAACCGCAGTGGCATTAGCTTCAATATTGTCAAAATCGATGCTGTTGCTTCCTTCTATTTTTTGAGTGGTTCCTCTAAAACGAACCCAACTTCCATTGTTCAGTGTAAGCGTGCCATTGTTTGATAAATTCCCATTTCCTGCAATTATTATATGTGCTGTGGATGATACGTTTATTACGCCTCCGGAACCAATCATCAATCCCTGACTCATTATATTAGAACAGGGTAAGAGCAGTAATATATAAACTAAGTTTTTCATGTAACTCCAATTAATTTGTTTTCTGATTTTCTGTAAAACTTATTTGTTTTGAAAATGTGATAAAAAATAGTTTATTGTGTAATTGAAGAGTGACTCCCCTTTTTGTGATTCATCGGTTTTGGTCTCTCTATCTGTTTTATATTCGTTACTTTTTGTGTCTCTTTTTGGTCTTTAACTATATTGGAATGGTCTGTTGGAACAGCATCGTAACGAATTTTGCTTCCATCCCACCACATAGGTTGTCCGCTATGTTGTGTATCGTTTTCGTTGAACATAAATCCACTTAGTTTTTTGTCATAATCTTTTTGCATTACCTCTTCAGGGTTTTGTGGATTTTCGTACCCTTTTTTGGTGCCTATGGCTATCCATGTAAACTTGATGTTGGTTGCACGACCGATGGTGTTGTTTTGACCTTCTTTAACGACAAATCCTTGTGTGCCGCTCTGGTCTATGTATAAGTTTGCACTTCTGCCAATTGGGGTGATCGTAACAATTACCTCTTCGTCCGAAGAAATAAGTTCGCTAAACGAAGGAGCAAATTGTACCGTTGCCTGCCCATTGACCAATGTTCCAGTTCCTTTTGCATATACATCTACGGACATGGATGTTTGAACATACGTAGCTGTTTTGGTTGATTTACTCGCCGATGGAGTTACTATTGTGATAATATCGTTGGTGTATTGTTTGCCATCTACATAGAGTCCATAACGCTCTCCTTTTACAGCCATTCCATATACTTCACCTCTAAACCAAGAACCGTATAAATCTCCATAACCGCCAAATGCTACACCCGTTTTGTTTGATAGTGATTTTCCTAAGTCCGCTGTCCAAGCAGTTGTTCCGTATCCAGCATGATACGTCCCGTTAGATGCATGATAGCCTAACGATCCCCATGCACAGTATGTGTCTAAATCTTCAAACGATCCCAATATTCCTCCCGATCTTTTACCATTGCTATTGCCACTCGCATCAGCAACTCCATGAACGCCAAAATGATACAAATTGTCACCAGTAATAGATGCCTTAGCTATTACACCAGCATATGTCTTACCATAATAATAACCAGTTGCAGCAGTTGAAGAATTTTGAATTGAAAAAACTCCATATCTTTCGCCTGAGAATGCTCCGCCAGCACCCGCGCTATTTGGAGGGAGGTAACCGATCGTATTATTTCCTATTCCAAATACGCCAATTCCGTCAGCGACTTTTTCTGATTTGCCATAAACGCCGTAAGATGAACTTGTTGTGGTTGCCCCAGCAAAATAACCTCCTATGTTTTTCCCACTAGTGGATATTGCGGTTCCCATTACGCCATAGCTACCTTGGGTGTTGCCTTTTGCTATAAAATATCCTCCATTGGTAATTCCAGCGTTTCCTGATCCTGCGGTGTACTCGCTCCATCCTTCAATGGCTGTTTGTATTCCTCCTAAGGAAGCATTGCTTACATCTAATTGTGAATAGGAAGCGGATGGATTGTAGTCGGAGCGAGAGTTTACTACATAGTTGTAATTGGCTATCCAAGTGTCTGAATAGTTAATATTTGCCGCTACTGTTGCATTGCCAGTAGTTCTAAAAAAACCAGCGGTACGATTTGGGTCTTCAACCATTCCATATACGGCTGATCCACTAATTGTTTGTCCAGCGTAAGTGTAGTCGCCCTGGTATCCTAAATATCCATAGGTTTTGTTGCCCGCTACATCCGAAAAGCCGGTTACTGCCGAAGTGATTGCAGCAGCGGAGCTGGTGCGTGCATATATTGCATATTGATTTGAGCTTCCATCATACCACAATCCATGAGTTTGTGCGGCATCATATACGCGTATATTTGAGTTTGCCATAGGTTGTATGTACAATGCTGAAGTTGGCCTAACCCACCATTCTGTGTTCCCAGGAATAGTGGGAGGTTGTGAAAACTTCACCCATGTGCTATTCATGTGTTTGTATAACAATACGCCAGCGCTATCTCTAAATCCATATCCTGTTAGTCCTTCAGTCGTTCCAAAGTTCATGTATGGTCCAGAAAAAACGGCACTTCCTGAAGTGTGGATATTGCCTGAAACATCAAACTTATAAGACGTTGTAGTTAATCCCACTCCAATGTTTCCATTATCCAAAATACGCATGCGCTCTGCTCCGTTTGTCTGGAACGACATATAACTATTTCCGGTTTGAAATTTTAAGAACCCAGCTTGGTTGTTGGTCAGATTGTAGTCGTTTCCATTGGAGTTAATGGTAAACCCCACAACACTCGAAGCGTTTCCAGTGGTGGTGTTCGTGATTTGCAACCCATTGCCCGACGCTGCATTAATATGTGTGTGTAAAATTGATTGTGGTGTAAAATTTACATTGCCAATTCCTGTTTGTGCAAATGACAAATTTACCATTCCAATTAATATAACTAAAAATAAAACATTCCTTTTCATATTCCCCCAGTTTTGTAATTAATTTGCAAATTTAAGAATTTTCTTTCATATAATCCACTTTTTTGAGTGCGTTTGTTTGTGTGTTATAAGAAATAAGGGTGGTTCTTACTGTGATTTAATGAATTATTAACAGATGTTTTCAAGAAGGGGGCTAAAAGTTTTAGCTTTCAAAAACGGTTTAGATTCACAAAAAATTACAATTCGAAAACTACAACGGATTGATTTTCGAAAACAATGCTTTTTGGAAACTTTAACATTGGGATTTCTGTTTTATGGATCCATAAATATTTTGCACCGCAATTGGATAATGAATCGATAAAAGGTAAATTGTTTGATTGCATAGGGGAGATGCTCCATCCTTTTCGATGGGTGAAATAGAGGTCTTTGGGGTTGTCGCCCCCGTTGATGATAAACAATGAGTTTTTGTCAGAAAATGAGTCCGCCCATCGCTCATATTCTAATCTCTCTTGTTGCGGTTTCGCGATTCTGAAATCATGTTGCTGGTTGCCAATTCCTTCCACAATGACAAATAGGAGTAGTAGGGTGGCTATTTTTTTTGATTTGAGTGTGGATAGTGCATAACCTGCCACTAAAGCCATTATTGGAACAAAAGGAATGATGTAGTAACTGTGAACCCAGAAATTCCGACCTGCTTTTGCCATAAAAAGAGCAAAAATCAATACTTCAATTAGAAGAATCCATTGTAAGTATGTCTCTTTTTTTGATTTTGCTTTTTTGCTAAATAGAACAAATATTCCCCAAAGAAATACAAGAAATCCACTATATTTAAGAGCGTCAAAATAAAATTTTTCGGCTGTGCCTTTCAGATTTTGAGTCAATTCATAAAATCCATCGGCTAAGTTTGTGCCCATATAGTAGTGCCAGTAATTGAATTTTTCCACCAAAAGCGGAACCCAATAAAAGTACCATAAAACAATGGGCGCAGAGACTATTGTGAAGCACAAGAATAGAGCGTATTTGGTCTGTCGGGCTGTCTGTTTGCTCAATATAATGCCGGCTAAAGGAACTGCCACAAGTAAAGCCGGAATTTTGCTCAATCCTCCTAGCAAAATCATTGTCCCGGCAATGATGAGATGCAAGATCTTCTTTTTGTCTACATATAATAAGGTAAAATAGACGCCAATTATAACCAAAGAGACACTGAATGTATCGGGCATTATTTTTCGCGAATAGATAAACCAGTTTGAGGCTAATAGGAACAAGGTGGAGTTGAACGCAATTTTATCACCCCAAATTCGGCGTGCAATTTTTGAAAAATACCAGCATCCAAGGGAGCTAATTAATAATACGATCAATCTTCCATACCAATGTTGCCATCCAAATAGATACGCAACTAAGTAAATTAAGTAGTTAAGTAAAGGAAACTCGGTTCCCGTTATGCCCGATTTTTCGCCCGCCATATCTACACGAGGATACATGATGTTGGCATCAATTTCCAAAAAATTCCGCGACACCATATTCCCTGTTATTTGGCGCCAACTATGAGCTGTGTCTAAAGGGGGATTTGTGATGCCCACCAAACGGATAAGAAAAAAAATTAAAATCCATATTCGGACATCTGTAAAAATCAGTCTCCAATTAATTTTCATTATTGGGATTACTTTTGAAACTTACGGCGTACTAAATCGAAAAGTTTTAAACTTGCATTCGACGATTCATCCCAGTTGTAATTCTGTGTAAGAACTTCCAGGTAATCAAATGCTTGCGAGAGCGAAGAGAAGTTGTTCAACAGCTGTATCGCTTCGTTGTAATCCTCTCCGCTATTTTTGAAAAGTTCTTTGATGAATAAAAACTTGTCATTTATTCCAATCGATTTCACTAAATCGGTGATGGGCGTCTGCTGTAACTTTCCGGCCAACGTATTGTCAGTTTTTGAACTCCCAATTTTTTCGTGCAACGAAGTCTTGGTGTCTTTATAGGCATCGGCTACCGAAACTGAATTTTCAAATAAATTTCCCGAGGAGGCAGAATTTGATTTTTGTTTTGGTGTCGTTTTTTGCTCCACAATTGTTTTGGCAACAACTGTTTCGATAGGTTTCACCTCCTCTATTGGCAACTCTACGGGGACTATTTCGGCAATTTCTTTTTCAACAACGGGCGCTTCTATTATTCCAAGAGGAGCGGGTTCCTCTGCAACTTTTACCTCTATCTCTTTTTCAATTGGCGCCTCTTTTGGCGCTTTGATATATGTTTCAGAAACTGCACTTATGGAATTAATTTCTGTTTTTTCTTTGGGAAGTGTGGCCGAAATAACTTCATCTTCAATAGATTCTTCTGTTTTTTCTTCTTTCGAAATTTTACTTGAAACATAATCATGCGCCAATCGATCCACAATTTGGGAATTGATTTTGTCGATGATTGAGTAGTTGTTATAAAGTTTTCGAATGTTCTCACGGATAATATCCAATTCAATTTGAGGAATTTGTCCCTCTTTATAACCTAATATTGTTTCGGTTTGCTCCGCTATCATTTCTAAAATAGTGGTGATTTCTTGTTTTTGAATATTGATTGAATCCATAACTGATGATGATATATTTTTTGTATATTTGTCGATAAAAGTAATTAAAAATCTGATACTGCAAAGATAATGTTTTTAGAAAACACCAACAACAGAAATCGAACAAAAGGATGGATCGAAGTTATTTGCGGTTCAATGTTCTCCGGAAAGACGGAAGAATTAATCAGACGCCTCAATAGAGCCCGTATTTCAAAGCAAAAAGTTGAAATTTTCAAACCCTCTGTCGATACTCGATACGATGAAACGGATGTAGTCTCGCACAACGATAATGCAATCACATCCACGCCTGTGCAAAGTGCTCAACAAATATTGCTGCTAGCCAACGATGTTGAAGTGGTGGGAATTGACGAAGTTCAGTTTTTCGATTCTGAAATTATAGAAGTTTGTAATACATTGGCAAACAACGGGGTACGTGTAATTGTTGCTGGACTGGACATGGATTTTCAAGGAAACCCTTTTGGTCCAATTCCTCAACTGTTAGCCATTGCCGAACAAGTGACCAAAGTACATGCAATCTGTATGTCGTGCGGCGATTTAGCCCACTACTCACATCGAACCGCTGCTGGCGATAAACTTGTGATGTTAGGGGAGATGGATTCTTACGAACCATTGTGCCGAAAATGTTTTGAGGATTTGAAAAAGAATTAGCCTCTTTTTTTTAGAATTTTTTGATTTGAGATGGAATTAGGGAAGGTAAAAAAAACACACTCCCAATCCGTATTCAAGAACCACCATGAACACTATTTGTAAAACCCACCAATTAAAAAAGGGAGTGTGTTGTAGATACTAAACCCTCAAATGGACAAAATGTTTGCATTGTTAGAAAAAAATGTAATTTTACCATCTATCAAAACAATTACTCATGGATTTATCTAAATATACACTTGCCATTGATCAGGGAACTACTA
This sequence comes from Bacteroidales bacterium, assembly GCA_038240835.1. Lineage (GTDB taxonomy): Bacteria > Bacteroidota > Bacteroidia > Bacteroidales > WCHB1-69 > JBAXTE01. The sequence goes on from JBBRGJ010000024.1 coordinate 16,424, forward strand.
GTTGCAGAGCGCTTCTATTTGATTCCAATTATCACATAGTAGATATCGAGCAGAAAGAGTTTTCGCAGTTCTTTCCACATCCTGGTTGGGTTGAGCATGACGCATTGGAGATTTTCGAAATTCAAAATGCTGTTATCCAGCTTTTATTTTCTCGTAATAGTATTAAAGATGGAGATGTTAGAACGATTGGGATCACAAATCAACGAGAAACCATTGTTCTTTGGAATAGTCGCACCGGATTACCTGTTTACAATGCAATCGTTTGGCAAGATACCCGCACTTCTGTCCGTTGTGATGAGATAAAAAATGATTCAAAATTAACTTCGGAAATTCATCATAAAACAGGATTAATTGTCGATTCCTACTTTTCGGCAAGTAAGATTGAGTGGATTTTAACTCATTGCGATAAAGCAAAAGAGGCTCTTAGAAACAATGAATTATTGGCTGGAACCATCGATAGTTGGTTGCTGTGGAAATTCACCGGAGGAGCTGTTCATGCCACGGATGTAACAAATGCATCTCGAACCATGCTTTATGATATTGTCAACTTGCAGTGGGATTGCAAATTGGCTGATTTGTTTGGAGTCCCTTTATCCATCTTGCCAGAAGTAAAACCCTCTTGTTCTTTGTTTGGTTACACCGATCCGTTATTGTTTAGAAATAGTAAAATTCCCATCACGGGCATTGCCGGCGACCAGCAAGCATCGTTATTCGGACATGGTTGTACAAAACCTGGAATGGTCAAAAATACTTATGGAACGGGTTGTTTTATGCTGATGAATACGGGCGAAAAACCAGTGTTTTCAAATCAAGGACTTCTCACGACTATTGCCTGGCAGCTGAATGGAGAGATTTGTTACGCCCTCGAAGGTTCTGTGTTTATTGCAGGAGCTGCTATTCAATGGCTTCGTGATGGGTTGGGAATTATTCGAAAAGCATCTGAAACGCAGGAGTTGGCCGAAAAAGTCTCCGATAATGGTGGTGTTTATTTTGTCCCTGCTTTTGCTGGTTTGGGTGCGCCATATTGGGATATGAATGCTCGAGGCGCTATCTTTGGACTTACAAGAGCGACTCAAAAAGAGCACATTGCAAGAGCTGCTCTCGAATCCATTGCTTTTCAAACCATGGATGTACTAGAAGTGATTAAATCGGAATCACATTTGAATATTCTCTCTCTTGCGGTAGATGGCGGCGCCTCTGCAAACTCTTTTTTAATGCAATTTCAAGCCGATATTTTGGGGGTAACTATTGCTAGAAATAATAATCATGAAACCACTGCGTTGGGCGTTGCGATGATTGCAGAATTATATTTTGAAAATCAACATCGAAGGATTCAAGATTATTCAGTTTTTGATCCAAAAATGGATTTAATCCAAAAACAATCTTTAATAAATGGCTGGAAACAAGCCGTAGAAAAAGTCTCTACTTCTTGATAGTTTGGGGTTTTGCAACGGTCTCGAACTAGTCTATCGCTTTTACCTCATTCACCAACGCTTGCAAAGTCGCTTTTGCATCGCCAAACAACATTCGAGTACGATCGTGATAGAACAGGTGGTTTTCGATGGCTGCGTAGCCTTTCCCCATTCCTCGTTTTAAGACAACTACGTTTTTCGCTTCTTGTACTTTTACAATTGGCATTCCGTATATTGGACTAGATGGATCGTCTTCTGCGGCAGGATTTACAACATCGTTGGCGCCAATTACAATCACAACATCTATGTTTGGCATATCGCCATTGATTTCTTCGGATTCTATTAATTTGTCGTAAGGAACATCGGCTTCTGCTAAAAGTACGTTCATGTGACCAGGCATACGGCCTGCAACTGGATGAATGGCGTATTTTACATCTACACCTTTTGCTTCTAATAATTGATCAAGTTCGTGACATAAATGTTGTGCTTGTGCTACGGCTAAGCCATAACCAGGAACAATGGCTACTTTTTGTGAGTAACTTAAAAGTACCGCCATATCACTTAATGAAATTTCCCGAATGTTTCCAGCTTCTTTATCTGAAGCTGCTCCACCGCCACCAAAAACGCCGATTATTACATTGAGCAACGAACGATTCATCGCTTTGCACATCAAAACGGTTAAAATTGTACCTGCTGATCCAACTAATATTCCACCCGTAAGCATGGCTTGATTGCTGTATAAAAATCCGCCCATCGCAGCAGCAACGCCTGTAAATGAGTTCAATAACGAGATTACAACGGGCATATCTGCGCCACCAATCGGCATTACAAACAAAACTCCATATACCACAGAAGCTCCAATGAGGATGTAGATGAATCCCATATTTTCGGCAGGATTGATATTGCCAAGCGACATCACATATCCAATAAATATTAGAATTCCAACCAAGAGTGACATGTTGACATATTTTAAGGCTTTTATTCGTAAGTCGCCAATTCTTCCATCTAGTTTTCCAAAGGCAACCATACTTCCTGAGAACGAAACAGCACCAATGAATAACCCCAATAATATCGAAAGCACGTGACCGTTCATCATTCCCTCTTTTGCAATAATTTCTGCACTGATGTGTGGGAATTCCATGATGGAAATTAGTGCTGCAGCTCCACCGCCCATTCCGTTAAAGAGTGAAACCAACTGTGGCATTGCCGTCATTTTTACTTTTATCGCGACCATCCAGCCAATTATAGTTCCAATTCCAATGGCAATTAAAATTAAAGGAATATTCCCAATATGTTTGCCCTCGGAGTTGGTATGCCACAATATTGTCGCTACAATTCCAATGGCCATTCCCAATGCAGCCCAAAGATTTCCCTTGCGAGCACTGCTTGGATTGCTGAGCATTTTTAAACCGATGATAAAAAGCACTGAGGCCAAAATGTAGCTGATTTCTAATATATATTTTCCAATAAGTTCCATATGTTTATTTATTGTTGTGAATTCTGTTTTTTAAAAACTATTTTTGAACCAACTCTTAGGGTGGATTCCTATTTTTTACTAGGTTTCTTTTTGAACATCTCTAGCATCCGGTCGGTGACCACAAAACCACCCACTACGTTGAGTGTCCCCAATACTACAGCTAAAAATCCTAAAATCAATGCAGCGGTTGTTTCGGCATGACCCATTACTATGATGGCTCCAATGATTACCACACCGTGGATCGCATTTGCCCCCGACATTAGCGGAGTGTGAAGAACTGCAGGAACGTGAGAAATGATCTCAATTCCTAAGAAAATAGAGAGAATGACAATGATAAACATGTCCTTATTTTCAAAAATAAATTGCAATATAGATTCCATTTTTATTTGATTATTAATGATTTAACTCGTTGATTTTTTATTTCATTTTGATGGGTGATGCAACAGCCCGAGATAATTTCGTCTTCAAAATTTAACTGAAGTGCTCCCGATTTATCAACCATCAATTTTAATAGGTTGATTACATTTTTTCCAAACATTTTTGAAGCATCTGAAGGCATTGTGGATGGATATTCTGATTGTCCAACAATCTGAACGCCATTTATATGTATGGTTTGTTTGTCTTGTGTGAGTTCACAGTTTCCACCGGTGGAAGCCGCCAAATCGATGATTACTGAGCCAGGTTTCATGGCTTCTACAGTCTCTTTTTTAATTAAAACCGGAGCTTTTTTGCCTGGAATTTGAGCCGTGCAAATCAACACATCCGATTTAATTGCTTGATTGTGAATGGCTTCTTGCTGACGAATTTTAAATTCCTCTGTTTGCTCTACGGCATATCCGCCAGCTGCTACATCGCTAAGTGCGCCTTCTACTTCCACAAATTTTCCACCCAAACTCAATACTTGTTCTTTTACTTCGGGACGAACATCAAAAACGAATACTTGTCCACCAAGTTTTCTTGCAGTGGCAACTGCTTGTAATCCAGCTACTCCGGCTCCTAATATTAGTATTTTTGCTGGAGTGATTGTGCCTGCTGCGGTCATAAACATCGGAAAAAACTTTGGTAATCGCATGGCTGCATCCAATACAGCTCTGTAGCCAGAAACGGTAGCCATCGATGACAAAATATCCATCGCTTGACCACGAGTAACTCTAGGAATCATATCGAGACTGAAACTAGTTAACTGCTTTGCGAGCAACTCATTCACATAATCGTGGTTTATTAATGGGTTAAATGCAGAGATCACAATGGCCTCTTTTCTTATTAATCCAAGTTCCTCTGTGTTGATCGGATTAATAGAAACGATGATGTCTGCTTTAGAAAAAACGGTATTTCTGTCCGTAATCTCAGCTCCTTCATTTATATATTGCTCGTCGGAGGAGAAAGATAAGTCTCCAGCTCCACGTTCAGTAAAGATAGAGATATTTAATTTTTTGAGCTCTTTGATGGCTTCTGGTAATAATACTACCCGATTCTCGAAACTTGGCTCTTTTACAATTCCAATTATCATATTTTAATGTTTTAAAACTAAGATGTTAACAGTATCTATTTAACTAATGTTTCTAACTCTAATCTTTATGAGATAGAGTTAAAATTAATGGATGATGAGGTGAAGATGTTTTTTTAAAAACTAATATTCAACTCTGTTTTCGTTTTTTTCCCATTCAGTAAATGGTATTTTGCCTTCTTCGTTAAGCATCTGTTCGGTGGTGATGCTTCTCTTGTCGTAATCTAAAACGATCTCTTTGTAGATAAATGAATCATCAAATCCAACTTCTGCTGCATCATCTTTGGAAGCGGCAAAAACTAAACGCACCGGACGCGCCCAATAAATGGCGCCCAGACACATTGGACAAGGTTCGCAACTCGAATAAATAGTACAACCGTCTAATTGAAAACTATTTAACTTGGCACATGCGTTTCTAATAGCCGCAATTTCGGCGTGCATGGTTGGGTCGTTAGAGGTGGTTACTGTGTTTGTCCCTGTTGCTAATAACTTACCATCTTTAACGATAACAGCGCCAAATGGTCCACCGTTGCCAGATTTAAGGTTTTCAACAGCAAGCTGAATTGCCATTTGTAAAAATTCTTTGTCTTGAGTATTCATTCCCGTTTTGTCTAATTTTTATATTTAATCTTCTAAATTAAAACAGCCTTTATGTTTCCCTTGCATTCCTGTGTAAAAAAGCTGTATCTCTTTTAAATCTTTTTCGTAATCTCCCGATGGAATCATCAATTTTCCTATGCCACCTTTTTTTGTTTTCCAATCCATATATGCTAACGCAATGGGGACATTTGCTTTTTGAGCTACTACATAGAACCCTCTTTTCCAGTGGTCGTTTCTTTTTCGAGTTCCCTCTGGGGCAATCATAAGGGATAATCGAGGATATTTCTCAAATTGCAAAGCCGAAAAATCTGTGATGTTTCTAGCATTACTTCGGTCGATAGGAATTGCGCCCAGCGCTTTTATTATTATACCCTGGGGAAACCAAAAAGCTTCTTTCTTGATTAAGAATTTAGAAACTAATCCAAGGCTTACTAGCGCTAATTTGCCAACTACAAAATCCCAAGCAGAAGTGTGTGGTGCGAACAATAATACACAACGCTCCGACTCTTTGGGTATATTGTTATCGAGTTTCCAACCCATAAGCTTTAATACAAATCCACTAAACCTTTGCATCTCTCTTTTTCTGCAAAAATACAAAAAAAATGACAAAAAAAATGACTGTGAAAGATAAATTAACGAACGAAATCAGTTTTTATAAATATATTTGTATCCATAACGTGAAAAATCATGAAAAAGTTATTGCTTTTTGTCTCCTTCTTGTTGATTATAGCCTGTGTAGGTTCGTTTGCGATTAATGAAAATTCATCCGCGGAATCGACTTTTTTAGCCAAAAGCAATTCCCCGATTGTGGTTGGACTTTATCCTTTGGGAACGTTCGATAAGGAATTGTTGAAATTGTTGCAAGGAGAAGTGCAAATTTTTTATAAAATTAAAGTTTTGGTCATGGATGGTTCTGTATTGCCGAAAATAGCATTCTACGCGCCTCGAAATAGATACAGAGCGGATACGCTTTTGAATTATTTATTACAAGTTCGCCCCAAAAATATCGATTACATGGTGGGGTTGACAGAAAAAGACATCTCTTGTACCAACGGAAAATATGCCGATTGGGGCGTGTTTGGTCTGGGTTTTATGCCCGGCAGAAGCTGCGTTATCTCTACCCACCGACTTCATTTTGGTCAAAAATCGTTGGCGCATTTCCAAGAGAGAATCTCCAAAGTGGTCATTCACGAATTGGGACATAATTTCGGTCTCGACCATTGTGCGAATCCAAATTGCATCATGCACGATGCCGAAGGAACGATTAAATCAGTGGATCATGAAAAAAAAGCGCTTTGCGCCGAGTGTAAAAAAACATTAGAAAAAAAATTGAAAAGCGGAAACTGAAAGCATCGTGCATGAGATAAACGGGCTGAAAAGCAGTGTTTTGAGAAACGATGATTCGATCTTGGCGAGGTTGGAACGAATGCACTGAAAGCGATGTTTTGGAATGCGATGATTCGTCTTGGCTAAGTTGAAACGAACGGGCTGAAAACATTGTGCTGAGATAAACGGGCTGAAAGCGTTATGTTCTGCGGGCAGAAGGCGGTGTGCTGAGCGGGCTGAAAACATTGTGCTGAGATAAACGGACTGAAAGCGTTATGTTATGCGGGCTGAAAGCCCAGCTTATATCAGGCCCGGGCACCGCCCGGGTCCTGAAATGTAAATACATTCTTTTTTTGGCGGAAAAATTGATGCGAAGCAATCAATTTTTGTGACAAAAAACAGCTAAAAAGCCCTTCGTCTAACTCGCATGCTAGTATGTAAATCCCTTTCGTATAACAGCTTAAATTTTATGGTGACACAATGAGTTCTAGATTAAACCACATCCCTGCGTCTTTTTGCCAAAAAACAAAAGGTAAATAGAAAATCCGCAACCAATTGTTTAGATTACAATTAACACACTAAATTACAGGTGTTTACATATAGGATGAATTTCACTTACTTTAGTGAAAAAATAATTTATGAACATTGCTATCTCGATCGACCTTGTTTAATCCAACTTTTTCAGTAGAGATTTTTGAAAAAATATCTATCTGAATTAGTTGGATTAAACCCTCGATCTGAATTTCGGGGTCAAAAAAGCGTTAAGAACCGAGTCCCACTTTTTGGGACGAGCTCAATACGACCGATTAATAATAAAATATTCTCGTATTAAAAACAGATAATTTTGAGGTTAAGACGAGGCGGGTGCGTTGAAGTAAATAGATCCAAATCTGAAACATCCGTTATGTGAATTAAATTACCTACGTAAACCTTATAGCTTGGCTCGCGCCGTAAAATTACCTCTTTTTTAGCTTTTTTGGCGAAGTCTTGTCCCGATAGCTATCGGGATTTTGAATACTTTTGTTCGTGGAATTATTTATTATACAAGGAACTCACGCTTTCGCTTCGCTCAGGTGTATCAAGACAAAAGTATTAATCAAAAATAAGCTCTTCGAAGCAAGGTGGTTTTTTGTTTTTGACAAAATTTTGTCATAATGCTATTTTGGTTGCGGATTTAAGGTAAATAGAAAAATCCAGATATTTAATGAAATAATTAGATTTATAATTCTAAATTTCATGTCGATATTCACCAAAGGTGTTTTCCTCCGAAAATTAAAAACTTATTCATTCAACGATAATTTTAATGCTATTTTTCACTACTTTTGCTCTGTTCACAAAGAATTAATTCGATATTTATACATGAAAACTCTTAAAGCTGTAATTGATAAAGTGGATGGATTCCGTTTTGTAATCGATTTACTTGACCTGAAATCTGGATTGGGGAAACGTTTATTGTTAGCACAATCCTTTATGGTTTCGGAAATCCAACTAGAAAATCAGTTTGCGAACTTAACCATGGCTGTTGATTTGGTAAAAGACGACCAGCGATATCGCCATTTGCAGACATTAGAGATTAAATTAAATCATGTTAAGGATATTCAAAACACCTTGAAACGCCTCAGCTCTTCTGCTCTTTTGGATGATATTGAGTTGTTCGAAATTAAAAGCTTTGCAATTGTTTGTCAAGAAATTTCAACGCTAAACAATTCATTGAAATTGTCTTTTTTGCAACTTCCTGATTTGCAAAAAGTAGTGGATTTTTTAGATCCCGATCGACAAAATATTCCGCATTTTTATATCTACTCATCTTACAGCGAAGAACTTTTACAGCTGAGAGAGGAAGAGAAACAGATGAAATTGGAAGATCCTACTGCTGCTGAAATCCTCCGATTAAAAGTCATCGAACTCGAAGATGTTATTAGAGAAAAACTATCCTCCCAACTATTTCCGTTTGTCTCCGATTTGCAACGAGCTTTGGAAACGTTGGGATATTTGGATGTAATGATCGCTAAAGCGCAATTAGCTGTAAAATACGGGTTTGCTAGACCAATTATCCAGCATAAAAAAACCACGTTTGTCGGTTTGTTCAATCCACAAGTAAAAAGTGTGCTAAATTTGCAACAAAAAGAATTCCAACCTATTGATATTGAAATATTTGCAAATCCGTGCCTGATAACTGGGGTGAACATGGGTGGAAAAACCGTTTTGCTTAAAACCATTGGTTTGGCTCAATATCTTTTTCAATTTGGATTTTTTGTCCCTGCCGTTTCGGCTTCTATGGCCATTGTAGAACAGATATTGATGAGCATTGGCGACGATCAATCAGAGTTAAGTGGATTGTCGTCGTTTGCCGCCGAAATGTTGAACGTGGACGCCATCATTCGTAAATCAAAAGTAAGTAAAAAAATTCTCGTTTTGATCGATGAACTCGCTCGCACCACCAATCCCGAGGAGGGAAAGGCCATTGTAAATGCAACTTTAGATATTTTGAGCGAACATCATATTCCAAGTTTGATTACTACACATTACAGCGGACTCGTTTGGGAAGGCCGCAGGCTTAGGGTGAAAGGGTTGCAGACAGAAAAACTCACCCATCAACTTACCGCAAAAAACATTAACGATTTTATGGATTATTCCCTGGTGGAAAACGATTCAGAAACAATCAACCAACAAGCTCTTAGAATTGCTCGCTTGCTTGGCGTGGATTTGGAATTGTTGGATAAAGCTGCTGGGTATTTAAAAAATTAAAACCATTTGTTATTTCTTAGGTTCTCAATTTGAGAGAGATACGATTGTTTTTGAGAATAATTACTTAAAATATTGCCTGAAAAAAAGCCAAAAGCCAGATTCTTAACCCGATTTTTTGTTAATTTTTTGCTGATTTAAGAAATGGTTTATATCTTTGCCAAATAATTTATAAATAAAGCCCCATGATAGGTTGTGTGATTATTGATGACGAACAAGATGCTAGGGAGTCTTTGCTGAATCTTATCAAAAGATATTTTGATAAAAACATACATGTGCTCTGTACTGCTAATTCTGTGGAAGAGGGAGTAATCGCTATTAATAAATTCAAACCCGAATTGGTTTTTCTAGATGTAGAGATGCCCGTTGAAAACGGGTTTGGTTTGTTTCAATATTTTAGCACTATTTATTTTGATGTTATTTTTACCACGGCACATGCAAGTTATGCCATCGATGCCATAAAGTTTTCAGCGTTGGATTATCTTTTAAAACCAATTAGTTTTGAAGATTTGGACAGTGCGTTGAAACGGATTGAGCGGAAGCAGATTTATATGAACAATCAATCGAGAATTGAGACCTTGCTCTATAACTTAAAAAGCGAGTCGGATAAATTCAATAAAATTGCGTTGCCCACAAATAACGGGTTGCAATTCGAAAAGATTAACCATATCATGTATTGTGTAGCAGATGGAAATTATACATCTGTTTGCATGATCAAAAATGAAAAAATACTTGTTTCCAGAACCATGAAATATTTTGAAGAGATGTTGCCCTCAGAGATGTTCTTCAGAATTCACAAATCTCATATTGTCAACTTGAACTATATCAAATATTACAACAAGGCATATAATACAATCGTGCTCGAAGATGGAACTAATTTGAGTGTTTCGATGCGAAAAACGATCGATTTTTTAACTATACTCAATCAATAGTTTTGATAAAAATGAGAAATTTTATTAATCGTAGTATTTTTCTGCTTTTTCTGCTTTTTGTTACGTTAGTTGTTTCCTCTCACGGGTATAAGGTTCAAAATTACACCATTAAAGACGGTTTGCCCAGTAACGCAACTCGAAAAGTGATAAAAGATTCGCGCGGTTGTATTTGGATTGGAACCGATGCTGGAGCCGTTAGATTTGATGGAAAAAGTTTTGAAGTTTTCAACTCTCTAAACGGAATGCCCGGTGATCATGTGTGGGGAATTGCCGAAGATAATCATCAAAATTTATGGTTTGCCTGCTATGATGGAGGCGTTACAATGTATAATGGGCAAAATTTCAAAAATTACACGAAAGACCATGGGTTGGTTCATCGTAATATTCGAACCATAAGCTATTCCAAACAATTTGATTTGATTTTTGCAGGAGCAGATAATGGGTTTAGTATTATTAAGGATGGAAAAATTGAATCTTTTACCGGCCAAGACTTAACTGGAATACCTAATATTTATGTCATGGGTATGTACGAGGGAAAAGAGGGAATGTATATTTATAGTCATGTGGGAGGAATGTTTTTGTACAACCCAAAATCTCATAAAACAACGGTGTTGAATAAAAACAGATACATCTACAACCCATCGGCAAGTAGTTTTTTTATCAGTTCTAATAAAGATACGATTCTTGGGTACAACAAGAGTGGTTTTTCCTTGTTCGCCAAAAACACAAGGATTAATTATGAGAACCTGGGGCAGATTTTCAGTTTTTCGGAAGATAATCAAAAAAATATTTGGATAGCAGCATGGAGTTATTCCGACATGAAAGAACCCGGTGGATTGTTTAAATTTGATGGCAAAAGTATCACATCAATGAACAAGGAGTTTGGGATAAAATCTCCTACATTGTTTGACGTTTTCTGCGATAATCAAACCAATACAATTTGGGTTGCTAGCGATAATATGGGACTTTACAGATGCACTCCCTCGATTTTTAAATATTATAAATCTGATTTTTTCGAAACTGAGAATGTTAACATCGTCGACCTGTTGCATATCAATAAAAAATTATGGATTGTTTCGCCTAATTGTGTCTATGCAATGGATAAGAATGAAAAATTGGTATCATTCAAAAAGGATGTTTTTGAAAGGGAGTACAATAGGAGTAAAAAAATGTATGCTGATCGTAAATTAGAACAGTTTACCCATGTTTCAGCAGATTTAAATGGAAATATTTGGATTGTGTCCAATGTAGGCATGTTTAAAATATTGAACCAAAATCAGGGTGTAAAGTATTATCCTATCGAAAATAACGGGGGATTGTGTCAGTCTGTTTTTGATCATAAAAACAGACTCTATTATGGGGGATGGGCATATTTATACACAAATGAAAATGTTGAGAAAAACCCCGTTGTGGAGACTGCTTTTGATAAAAAATATCGTGTGGTAGATATTGCCAGTATGATTAAACACAACGATGAAATTTGGATTGGAAGCAGCAGCTCTGGAGTTTATAGAATTAAAAATGGAAATATTTACTCTTCCAAATTGAGCCAGCCATCATTGATAAAAAATGTAAGCGATATTTACATCGATAATTCCAACAATATTATTTTCGGGGGAACCAGTGGTATTGTGAATATTGCGCAATTTGTTGGCGACTCGCTAAAAATTAATTATAGAATATCTAAAAAAAATGGTCTTCAAGGAAGTGCTGTAAGTTGGCTTCGAACGTCTAACAATGATAAGTATTTGTGGATTGCGACAAACACTGGTTTGAATAGATTGAATATGGAAAAGCTTGTAAAAGAGCAAAAGTATGAGATTAATTTCTACAACGCCTCTGAAGGATTGGAAACACTGAATCCTCTTTGCCGTGCCATCGACGATAATGGAGATCTTTGGGCAGGAAGCAATTCTGGGTTGATAAAAATTAATACGAATAACACGACATCGGCTCCGATGATTCCTCAAATTAAACTTTTGAGTTTCGAAATAAATAATCAACCAATACATAAGTTGAATTTTAAAAAAATTGATTTGTGGACAAAATTGCCAAAAGAATCCATCGATTTAAAATACAATCAGAATGATCTTGTATTTACGTTTGGTATTTTGAATTATGAAAACTCCGAAAAAGATCTCTTTAGGTATCGACTTTTAGGTTATGATGATAAATGGTCAGATTTTGAAAATTCCTCCAAGGTCTCTTATGCCAATTTGCCCCCCGGTGATTATACATTCTGTGTAGAAAGTAAGAATCAAAGTTCTGGAATAATGGCTAAACCGCTTTTTGTGAAGTTTTCTATCAATAAGCCATTCTGGGCAACATGGTGTTTTATTCTTTTCTCTATATTGTGTGTTTTAATGAGCATTTATGCATTTATGCGCCTCAAAATCAACAGAGTGAAAAAGCAGGAGGCTGTAAAGACAGAAATTGCCAAAAAAATTGCAGAATACGAGATGAAAGCCTTGCAAGCCCAGATGAATCCTCATTTTATTTTTAATGCCATGAATTCGATTCAGAATTATATTTTGAATAACGATACCGATAACGCATTGAAATACCTTTCCGATTTTGCCAATATAATCAGACAAACCCTGAATCAGTCGTCCAAAAATTATATTACGATCAACGAAGAGATTAGTTTTTTAAACATCTACATCAAACTCGAACAGATGCGTTTTAAAAACATGTTTAATGCAACAATAACTACGGGTGATTTAGACTTAGATTCTTGTCTTATGCCACCAATGGTGATTCAGCCTTTTGTGGAAAATGCCATCAAACATGGATTTGCACCAGTTAAATACAAGGGCGAATTGTTGATCCGCTTTGAAATAGAAAAGGAATATCTCGTCTGTACCATTCAAGATAATGGAATTGGTATTATTAAAGCAGCTGAGTTAAACTCAAAAAATCATCATCTGTACAAATCAAAAGGAATGGATATTACGGCCAAAAGATTGGATTTGATGAAAAGCCAAAATGGAGATAAATTCAAGATCGAAGTCATCGATTTGTCCTCCGAAAACCCAACAACAACGGGCACAAGAGTAAAAATTTGGATGCCCCTCGAATCACAATGGTAAAATAGGCTCAATACAGCATTTTTTTCGCCCAACCGATTTTGCCTCACTAAGCGCATCAATTCTTTTGTCCCACTGATTCGCTGCGGCGAAAGCGAAGTGTCTCATTCTTTTTTGATCTTTCCCACTTTATAGACTTTCCCCCTTTCGCCTTTACGGATCCCGAAAAACAAATCCGCCAACTGGCGGATTGTCATTTTTCGAGGATGCTCGTCAAATAATCAAAAAAATACTTTTTTTTGAATTTTGACGGAGCTTTATGAACTTCCCCCTTTAAGAACTTTTTCCTTTGCAGCCTTTCTCCTTTCCTGACTTTCTCCTTTATAGACTTTCGACTTTATAAACTTTCGACTTTACAGCCTTTCCCCTATTTTTACGTTTATCATCCAAATCCCGCACTTCATCCTCCAAAACCCAGCGTTAAATAAGTCATAATTTTTATTTGATTTTTTATTTGTAATATTGTTGTGTTAAGTTAATATTGATAAAATTATTCAACTTACAGCAGGGGATTATACTTATATAAAACAAATAGCAATGAAAAAATTAACAATTATTTCTTTGATGTGTTTTTTTGTGTCAGCTCTGTTAGTCGGTTGCGGTGAAAAAGAAAACACTGTTGAGAAATTAAATACTTCTTCAGAATTAAGATTTAAAAGTGAAATAGATGTCACGAGCACTGGCGATACCGTTGGTTCAAGGTTGTTTGTTGTCGTAAAAGGGGTAAAACATACAGCCGAAGAGTTTGATTTTGGAGGATTGTCCTCAAGTCGCCAGAGCATTGCCTTCGAACGGCTAAAAAGTGAAAATGCGGAAGATTATTTATATGTAGGCCTTAAAATACCCCGAAATGCAATAGACCCTATCTCGTTTTCATATTCAAGAGGTACCACTATCTCTATGTATGATGAAATTTGTTACATGATTAAAACCAACGATACCTTAATGATTTATTCAGCACAAGTTCCATATCCAAACATAAACGAAGAAAAATGGGCATTTCAGAAAGTATTATCGGTGAATCTAAATACGGGAGATGTGATTAAATAACCCTTAAATCATTTTAAAAAAACAGAATAGAGGGTTTTTATAATCGACCAACCAGCAGAAGGTTGCCAAAATACTTTTCAAATTGTTTCGCATTTATTTGTATTCAACTTCTTAAATTAATCCGTAGAATCTTCAATTAGTCCTCAAAATTAGCATTACTGTGAACCGAAGGATGGCGCTATACAGTGCGATGCGTTGAGCCTATCGAAACGAGCCTGTCTGTCACGATTTGGCGTGGGCCCAACTGGAGCCAATTTTGGGAGGAAAACAATTATTGAATTTTGACCCACTGTTGTCTGGTGAAAAAAATTAAGATTCCTCACTTCGTTCGGAATGACATTGGTTGGCTTTTTTGGGGGAAGTGTGGGGTTTTTCTGGCGGTGAAACCGCCAGAAAAACCCCATCCTCCCTTTTTAATACCTAAAAGTCTGTCATTCCGAACGAAACGCAGTGAAGTGAGGAATCTCATGATCTATACGGGATTTCTAAAAATTCATTTGCCGATTTTTTTTACTTAGAATTTGTTCTTGCTTTTCTACACAAATGGCATTACAACTTCAAAATTGAAAGTTTAGTGACTAAAATTTGCATATCTGCCCTTTTTTTCGCACTTTTGCATGATTAAACAGAGTGAAAAACACAATATCTAATTATAAAGGATAGATTTATGCAAACAAGTAAGCTAGGACTTGATTTTAAGAAAGTTGAACAAGCCAAACAGGT
>JBBRGJ010000025.1:0-31256 GCA_038240835.1 Bacteroidales bacterium
ACGGTTGTTGGTTTGAAGTTTTCTTCAAATAGACAGTAAATTTTATCCGTTGCTGGAATAGGATAGAGGGTGCACAAATTTTCGGCCCGATACTCTTTTATGTTTACCAACTCCAAAGAACGTTTTACGGCTCTGAGAGCGTGGACTTTTCCCCAACCCCAGTAGACACTTCCTGTGTCGCCAATTACACCTGTTTTGTTGTCTAAACGGGCAGTTTCGCGAATAATATCTTTCACTTGCAATGCGGTTAAGGTTGGATTCGCTTGCAACATGAGTGCAACGATTCCGGTGACCATGGGTCCTGACATCGACGTGCCCGAGTAACGGACAAATTTATAAGTGCGTCCGTTAAAATCTACACTGCTAATTACGCTACTTGCTTCTACAGAGGCATTTGTAAATGAAGAAATGGACGAAGCAATACTTACTCCTGGTGCCGAAATATCAGGTTTTGTTCTGCCATCTAAGGTCGGCCCGATGCTCGAAAATGAAGCTCTTCCTCCTGAAAGGACGTTTCCATTGGGTGCAATTACTTCGCTGGAATGGGCTGCTATGGAGATTACACTTTGCGTGGATGCTGGTTCGCCGATGCTGTAAAATGCATTGCCCGCAGTGTAATCCGCAAGTGGAGCGGTAAACGATCCTCCCCAGTTGCCTACATCATTGGTGAGCTCTATTACATTCCAATAGTGAACGGTCCCAGAATCTGCCACACTAAATAAGGCAATTTTAAATTGTGTATTTTTATTCTTCACCCGAATTCTTGCATGGGGACGTTGATTCAAATAGTTGGATGAATCACTCATGATGTTGTAAAATATTGTATCTGCGCCTACCAACATCATCGTATCAATATATCCTGTGTGATTTGTGGTGAACATCTGAGTCTCCTGTATCACCTCGTTGGTGGTATTTAATACTTTTAATTGATATTGAAAGGAGTGATTTGGAACTCCCCAAGCGGAGACAGATTGTCCCCACATGGTTGGATAATAGCCATAATTGTTAAACCCAATGACGGTTTTTAACGTATCTGTATTCGAGGTAAACTCTTTTTTGATATGGAACGTTTCATCGCCGTTATTGCCAGCACTGGTGACAAAAACAACACCTTCGGCTGAGAGTGCATCTATGACTTGACTTGTTAACGAAGTTCCGTCTAAATTTCCCATCCAGTAAAGTCCCCAACTCATGTTCACCACCAGTCGCTTTCCCTCTTGCTGGGCAACGGTTTTCATCCAATTAAACGCATCGATTACCGACGATTCATCCACTAAAAAAGTAGCCATCAGATAATTGGCATCGTATGCCACACCGCGATAGATTGTTCCGGCTCCACTTCCGCCACAGATTCCCGCTACGTGACTTCCATGTGTTGCCCATTCGTAGATATTAAAAGTATCACATTGCGCTTGTAACAATGCAGTTTCACCCGAAATTTCGGTGCCGTAGTTAAATCCTTGCGGAGCAGGACCAGCGTTGCGATATTGATCCCAAGCTTTCAAAATTCTAGTGTGGGTGAGGGTGGTGTCGTAAAACATCGGATTGGTGTAATCAAATCCCCAATCGGTGATGCCAATAATAACATCTTTCCCCGAAAATGGATGTGGTAAGGTTAGTCCTTGGTGAACACTGTCCACGCGAGTATCTTTGAGTGCTTTGTTGAGCATTGGCGCAACTTTGTGAGAAGGAGAGAGGTGTAATACTCCGTTTAACTGCATCTTTGAATGAAGTGAATTTAATGGGATTCTTAAGGTTGCAATTTGTTTAATTTGACTGCCTACGATAATTCCTTTCGATTCTAATTCTTTCGCACTGAATTTCCCATCGATCAATGCCAATGCGTGAATGTAGGCGATATTTTGATGGGTGGAAGTGGCATATTGATTGAAATGGGTGATGCCTTTGTCTTTCTGTAGAATAATTTCAGAAAATTCTGGTGATAAATGGGTCTGCGCATGCATTGATAACGAAATCAACAACATGAGAAATAGCGTAATTGTTCTCTTCATAAATATCCCTTAAATAGTTTTTACAAAGATAAACAAAAAACTCTATGTGAACTATGTGTTTGATAAAAGAAGGAATAACCACATAGGTACATAGGGAGCTGAACAACATAGGACACACAGGAGATAGCAAAATAGAAAAAAGTCTATGCGAACTATGTGACGTATTAACTATGTGAACTATGTGTTTAAAAAAAAAAAGAGGAATGCAACCACATAGGTACATAGGGAAAACCACATAGGACACATAGGAGATAGCAAAATAGAAAAAAGTCTATGCGAACTATGTGACGTATTAACTATGTGAACTATGTGTTTAAAAAAAAAAGAGGAATGCAACCACATAGGTACATAGGAGATAGCAAAATATGAAAACTCTATGTGAACTATGTGATGTATTAACTATGTGTCCTATGTGTTTTAAAAAAATAAAGGGAACTAATAAACAAAAAAAAAGAGCCTCCCGAAGGAAGCTCTCTTTTTATAAAAAATCAGAATGATTATCTTACGATCATTTTGCTTGTAGAAGTACTGTTACCAGCTTTTACAGTTACAAAATAAATACCTGAAGTTAAATCACTTGCATTGATAGTTAATTTGTGCATACCAGTTGCTTTGTATCCACAATCTTGTGAAGAAACAACTTGTCCCATCATGTTAACAACTTGAATTGACACAACTGAACTGTTGACTAAAGAAAGATCAACATTGGTTAAACCGTTCGTTGGGTTTGGATATAAGTTAGAGATGTTTGCAACGTTTTTGTCTAAATTATTTACAGATGTACCTTCAAATGTGTATAAAACATCATTCATAAAGTAATAGTTGGCTGGATCAGTTGCAACAACTTCTCCAAGTTGAGTAACTATAGTATAAAGAGTATATACATTACCAACTTCTTTCACTTGAGGAGCCATAGTCTGGTAAGTAGCACCATATTCTAAGGTAGTTCCAGCAGTGATGTTCATTTTTTCAGCAACATTTGCTGAATCAATATGTCTTCCTGTTGCATATAGATCAGGCAATACGTTATTAGCATCCATTGCTGGATCGCTATCAGCCCATGTGTAGAATATTTTTTTACCATCATCAGAAATTCCCATTTGAAGTCTGTTCTCAATCAATAAATCATTGCCATCAGCAGCATCATGGTCTAATGTGTTTTGTAAATCAATAATGATAGCATCCCAACCAGTAGGAGTCATATAAGTATCATACATAATACCTTCGATCGAAGCGTAATTCCAAGTGTATCCCAATGAATCTGGGTGAGTTGAAGATTGTCCTGCAACATATGATACAAGGTGAAGATTGTCGTTTGCATCAACAACAAGATCGTCAATTCCTCTGAAAAAGGGAATAATAATAGTAGTGTCAGCAGCTGTACCAGGTAATACTTCGTTAAATGCAGGGATAGTTCCAAAGTCAAAATCTGGTTGAATGTTCCAAGTTGCACCTTCGTCAATAGTTTTGTAAACGATTGGACGGTATGATGTATTGCTCAATGGAGTAGCAACATCACCACGGATACCAATAAATACATAATAACCAACAGTGCCAGCTTTGTTAAAAGCAACACCAGCATCTGACATACCTTCACCTAAAGCACCAATGGTAGCAACATAGAATGGAGGTGCAATTACAGTAACATCATAACTAGTTAATGTGTCAGTAGTTACATCTAATTGTGCAGAAATTAGCGTGTGATGCCATTCTGTATAGTTAGTGCCATCATCTACGTGAGCAGTACCATTAAAAAAGATTTTTCCAGAAGGTGTTACGTTCAAGAAAAAACGATCTAAACGTTTTGCGTTGTTATGGAATTCAACAAAGCTTTTTGCAGGTGCATTTTGTTTTTTCCAGCCAATATAAGTAGAAGCAAAACCAGCTCCAGTAGCATTTAAACCAGGTCCACAAACAATTGAGTAAACATTGTTAATATCTGTGTTTCCAATTGGATTAAATAATGTTCCACTAGGATAACGAGCAGGGGAATAAGTCGAGTTGTCATAAGCTACTTGAGTTGTATCCCAAGTTGTTCCATTAGTAGAAACTGAGTTGAAAATTTTTCCAGATGTAGCAGCAGTTCTGCCTCTGTGAGCGTGACTCATTAAACCTGAAACAGGTTCGTAGCTAGCCATGTTACTTTGTGCTATTAAAGCACTGTAAGCATTTAAAGAACTTCCAACGTAAACTGGAGAAATAGATTTTGAATTGGAACCAAGTGGTTTAGGAGCATTGTTAGAAGTAAATCCATCAACGGATTTTTCTGCTTTAATAATTCTGTTTGCTTTTTGTGGTATCGGATTGATAGCCGGTTTTTGAGCTGAAACACTAAAAACTAGTGCACTAGCTGCAAATAAAAGGAATAATTTTTTCATTTTTGTTTTGTTTTGTTAAACATTCATTTCAATAATCAGCTACAAAAATATACATAATTATTTGCTTTTACAACTATTTTCGACTTTTTTATGTTTTATATTCTTAAATATTTGTTATTAAAGGAGAATAATTGCTTCACAGCTCTACGGTTAAGTGTGTTTTGCGGAAAAAAAACGATTACGATTAATAATAGTTCATCTTCTTCATGTTGAAGACAAATCTTTTTTTTATCAGGTTTGACTTTTGTTTAGACTAATCTCTACACAAGCTCCTATTTTAGAATTATTGTTTGATATTTTCACAGTGCCTCCATGGGCTTCTATAATGATTTTAAGTGCGTTTAAACTTAATCCAAACCCTTGTTTGTGATGATTGATATCTTTAATTGTAAAGGGTTCAAAAATTGTCAGCAACTGATCTGGGTCAAATCCTTCGCCATCGTCAATAAATTTTATATATAAATATTCCTCATCCTCGTTCACATCGATGACAAATGAACCACATGTTTTACAGTAATCTAATCCATTGTCGATGATGATTGAAAAACATTTGTCGATTAATTTCATGTCTCCAGTAATTGTTATTTCAGTATTCCCGATTACATCTAACTGGATGTTTTTCTCTTGAATGGTTGAATATTGCTTCTGAATATTGTTGTGGATGACTTTTGAGATTAATACTTGCTCAATGTCTAATTGACTTTTGTCGTGAGATAATGTGGTGATTAAAAGAGCTAATTCCGAAAATTCAATCAGTTTTTCCGAAGAGTGTTTTATACTCTCTATATAATGTTTGTAATCGCTGTTGTTCAATTTTATCATCAGCAAATCCGCTAGAATATTAATACCGCTGATTGGTGTTCTTAGTTCGTGACTGATGAGTTGCAAAAAATCACTTTTTGTTTTCTCGATCAGCTTCAGACGCTGATTCGCATTTTGAAGTTCCAAGGTACGGGCCTGCACTTGTACTTCTAACGATAAGTTGATGTCAAGAAGTAGATTGCTCTGTTGACGCATTTTTAAGTGTGTTTTTACTCTTGCTAACAACTCGTAGGAGTTAAACGGCTTGGTGATATAATCTACTCCGCCTGCCTGAAAACCTTTTACAATGCTTTCTGAATCGGATTTAGCCGTGATGAAAATAATTGGAATATCAATGTATTGTGGATCTTTCTTTAAAAGGGAGCAAAGTTCATATCCATTCATCTCGGGCATCATCACATCCAAAAGCAACAAATCGTAAGAGTTCTCATTTAATAACACAAGCGCCTCTTTTGCCGAGGTAGCAAAGGATATATTGTAAGTATAGGTAGATAGAAAACTCCCTAGAACTTGGATATTTTGAGGAATATCATCAATGATTAAAATAGATGCATTTTCGTTCATAATTTTATCCTATTAATGTTTGTTAATATAACTAATGATTTTCGGATAGATTTCCAGAAGCAGTTTCAACTTTTCAATATCAAATGTTTTAAGCCCCATGTTCATCTCGGCAGCATACTGTTTCAAAAACCGGATGTTATTCTTTTTGGCAATTCTAAATATTTTATTCTCAAAGAGTGTAATCTGATCAATAGAATTATTAGACGAGGCTTTAGACCAAATTGGGGAACAACTTTGAACAAGACTCTCTATAATTACCTGCTTTGTCTCTTGCGACCAGCTTGTGATTTCGATCTCTATTTTTGTAAAATTGACATTTTCGTCTTCAGAATATTGCTTGGATAATATCTGGGTGAGCATGTCGTTTAATTTTTGAAAATCAATCGGAAGAATGAGCGAGTTCTCGAAAAAGTGATTGTTCTTCTTCTCTTCGAAAAAGACAATCGTTTTAGTCGCAACGGACGACAGTATGTGTGAAATAGATTCAAATTCTTCCAATGTGTCTGCATAATCTATAAGGTAAAAATCGACCACTTCTGAAGAGAAGATGCTTAAATCCTTGGGGTTTACACTGACTACTTCACATTGGTTTTGATCTAAGATTCTATAAATAGAATTAGATAAGGCTTGTGACTTTTCAATGACCACTATTTTTTTATCCACAATAAGAGGATTGTAAAAGTCATTTTTAGCCTTCTGATTTGTTACTTTAATCGATGGGATAATAATTCTAAAATTAGAACCTGCATTTTTCATGCTTTCAAAAGAGATACTTCCATCCATTAACTCTATCAGATTTTTGCAGATAGAAAGTCCCAATCCACTGCCACCATATTTCTTGTTGCTCTGTCCAAATGCTTGGGCGTATGAGTCAAATATGTTGTTTGTTAATGCCTCATCCACGCCAATACCCGTATCAATTACACTGATAATTATATCGATGGTCTGATTTTCTGCATTGTAGTTTAATAAATCTAAAACGAGTTTTACATATCCTTCATTGGTGAATTTTATGGCGTTGGCTACTACATTATATACTATCTGACGAAGTCGTAACTCATCTACCATGATTGAACCAATCTCTGTTTTGTCTATTTCTAAATAGAAATGAATGCCTTTTGACTTGCAAAGTGGCGAAAAAGTGAGGTTTATATCGTCGAAAAATTTGTATATATTAATGGGGTCTTTTTGTAAAATTAGTTTGCCCGCTTCAATTTTCGAAACGTCCAGAATGTCGTTTATAAGTCGCAACAACGATTTGCTGTTAGATTCAATGGTGCGTAAATGACTAGAAATTTCAATGTCGTTTGTTTTACTGTTTATTATCTCCGTATGACCCATGATTGCGGTAAGAGGTGTACGAAGTTCGTGACTGATGTTGCTAACAAACTCTTGTTTCACTTGCGCCATTCGTTCTGCTATCTCTTTTCGCTGACGGAGATCTTCGTTTATTTTCCGAATGGATATATCGCGGTTGATGCCAGCATACCCTATAAATCTTCCATAGCTATCTGTCAGCGGATATCCGTTGATTTCGACATGCACAATTTTTCCCGATTTTTTCATCAACGGAACATCCACTAAGGTGAATTTTTCGAGCAATGTTTTATTTAAATCAAGGAATTTTCTGATTTTTAATTTCTCTTCGGGGGATATGGAACTTATTAGGCTAGTGCCGAGCATTTCGGAGGATGTATATCCAAGCAAATCCATACACTTGTCGTTGACAAAATTGTAAACCAAAAACTCATTTACTTTCCATACCAAATCTGTCGTAGTCTCCACCAAACTTCGGTAATTCTCCTCACTTTCTATTTTTAAAGAAATAGCCTCAATACGGTCGATAGAGGAGCCAAACTCTTGAGATATTATTCGAATGGTCTCTTTTAAAATGGAAGAGATTTCAATGCTGTTTTTGCTTTTTAAATTGATCGATCCAATAATTTTATAATTACTGAAAATAGGTATGATGTATGCCGTATTGATCTCAAAATCTCTAAACCATAAATCTTCAATATCTGCTGGACTATTAGACATTAATATTCTTGATTTTCCAAGACTATAAACGTCTTCAAAAAGTGGATGAGACTCATTTATTATGCTATTATTAGCCACGAAAAAATGGTTTAACCCTATGTCGAATTTAAGAATAGCCGTTTTTTTAGCTTCGTTGTATTCGTAAATTCCACCTCCGTCAAATCCAAAAACATTGATTAATAAGGGCAAAATATTATGATACAGCTCTTCTTTGGTTTTACTTTGGTTACAAAACATGATGGCTTTGTTCAAGAGCTTGGTTTGATTCACATTATCGTGCAACATCATAATCGCTTTGGCATATTCGGTCATGTTTCGAGTAACAACCATGATGGTTTGTACTGTATTGCTTTGGTTAAATTCTGGGACTATTCTGCTTTGAAAATGATTTTTCTGTCCCTTTGTCGTCAAGCTAAAATCAACAACTTTTTCATTCCCATTTAAAAATACTTGAATGAAATGGTCGTTTAATACCAAAATTTCCTCTAACCCTAAATCAAGATCTTGCAGCCTCTTGTTGAGGAAATTGTCAGCAGAAATATTGAGCTCTTTTTCTACGGTTGGGTTAATGTACACACATTCAAGGTTGCTGTTGAACCGTGCAATAATGTCAGGAGAGTTTTCCGAAAGTGCTTTAAACTGCTCCTGTTGGATGGTTGCTGACTCTCTCGCTTTTAACTGATCTGTTATATCACGCATTACAATTAGAAACTTTTCAGGTTCGTCTGCAATGTTGATGCTCTCAAAATCGTATAGAATGTCTAACAGGTTATTATTGGCTGTTTTTAATTGTGACCTAATTGATTTATTTGGGATAAATTCATTCAATTTGAGATCTAACTTATTGATAAAGAATGTATCAAATGGGGTGTTGTTTATCGAACTGAAGTCATATCCCGTTTGTTCGATAAATGCATTGTTTATGTTTACAATTATTCCTTTTCTATTAATAATAGCCATCATCACAGGTGAATCATAAAAGAGCTTTTTGAAAAAGTTATTCGAACTCTCTTCATAAAGGGCAATCTGATGCTTTTGTGTATTGTCTTCTATGGTTCCCACCAATCCATATATGTAACTTTTCTCATCGACCAACAAGTTGAGTTGGATTTTTCCCCACTTAATGGATCCATCCTTGGCAATAAAATCCAATACATCGTCGAAAATTGATTTCTTTTCAAAATTCTTTACTTCGGAAATATTGTCGAAAAAAGCAGTCAACTCTTCAGTAAGCCTCTCTTGCCCTTTTTCGGATATATATGAAGTTAAAGGCATCGTTAATAACTCACTGGGAGTATATCCCAAAAATGAAGCGATGGCATTGTTTACAAATTTTAAGTTTAAGGATGTGTCTGACGTGAAAATTACATCTGTTACATTGTTGGTAATCAATCGATACAACTGTTCGCTTTCTCTCAACTCTGTTTCTGTCTTCTTATTTTCCGAAATATCACGCGAAACAGCGTAAATCAACAATCGGTTGGAAGAGTTCTTTATAAACTGTGTTTTAAACTCTTCTACATGAACGACACCTTTCTTGTTGATAAATTCCAATTCTATGGTGAGAATTGATTTCATTGTGGGATTGGAAAAATTATCGTTGATTAAGTCTCTGATTTTTACAAATGAACTGTGCTGCAATAAGTTGGCAACAGATCGGTTGATTACCTCCTCGGGACTATATCCTAAGTTTGATTGGATAGAAGGGGAGACGTATGTTATTAGAAGTTGCTCA
The DNA here is from genome assembly GCA_038240835.1 of Bacteroidales bacterium. Classification (GTDB taxonomy): domain Bacteria; phylum Bacteroidota; class Bacteroidia; order Bacteroidales; family WCHB1-69; genus JBAXTE01. The sequence goes on from JBBRGJ010000025.1 coordinate 9,549, forward strand.
TCAAGCAACCAAATCATGTCGTTGATGTTTTCAGTGAGCAGTTTTAATCTATTCTCATTCTCTTTGATTGATATTTCAGCTTTTTTTCGCTTGGTGATGTTGCTGATGCTGATAAAATAATATTTCTTCTCGTCGTACTTAATAATTTGAGAAGTAACACTAAACCATTTTTGATAATTCTGCGAAAAATTTTGTCCCACCACAAAATCAACGACCTCCTCGTGTTGCTTGACGATTGCGGCAATCTTTAATAATAAAAATTGTGAATTTTCAGATTTTATCTCTGCAAAATGAAAAGGACGTTTGTTGGGTAAGGATAATTTGAAAAAATCAATTGCCGATTGATTGATGTCGTTTATGGCAAGTGTGTCAAAATCGACAATAATTAAAGCATCGCTGTTTTTGGAGAAAATTTGTTCAAATCTCTTCTGAGATTGGCTCAGTTGAATCAGAATATTGTCCTGTTCGTTTATATGATCTATGACCTCTTCTGTTCTGCTTTTAACTTTGTCTTCTAAGAGTTTATTGTGCTCTTTGATCCGTAGGTAAGCTGTTTGAATGGAGCTGAATTTCTCGTTGAATTTCTCTTTGATGATTCTCCTTTTTCGATATTGAAACAGAAGGATGCTGAGGAGGAAAATAACGAAAAAAAAATAGAATAAATGAGAAAAATAATTAGCTGATAATCTTTTTTTCGCCTTGATTATTTCTAGATTGTCCTCGATGGGAGATGCTTTATCGTCAGAATAAGAGATTGGAAGTGCGGTGCGAAAGACGTTTTTTTTAAAAAAAGTCTCGTTGCAACGGTTTGCATAGACCGGTTTGCTTATGAAGATAAGTGTAAAGAGAATTATTAAAATTGTGGTTTTCTTTCCCATTCATCGTTAATTATAACTTCAAAGATACAATATTTTCTAAGATATGAAAAACAAGTGTAATTTTATCCAGTTTTAGAGTGCTATTTTCTGTGTTTTTCCCTTTTACTCCGATGTTGCTATTTATATGGACGATTTTGAAAAACGAGTTTTTTTTTCAAGTAATTTCTTACTTATACAATGTAAGCATCGTGTAATCAATATGCATAGTTGGAGACCGTTGCAAAACTCCAAACTCTGCGTTATTCGAAAAATTTAAACTACTCAGTTCGACGGGCTCACTGCATCGCAGTTACAGCAGTAATCACGAAAGCTATCGTGAGCAGTTTAAATTTCTCAAAAGTCTTGATTCTTGACTTTTGCAACGGTCTCAGTTGTTAGATAATTGAATAAAATCAATATAACCTTTCATGGTAATTCCTTAAAAATCTTTAATATTGAAGACCATGTCTCAAATATTATTTTAATTATTAGGAGATAATTTGTATTTTTGCCAATTAACAAAAGTAGTACATATATAATAGTCAATAAAATAATAACTTATGAGTTTTAAAATTGTAGTATTGGCAAAGCAAGTTCCAGATACCCGAAATGTGGGTAAAGACGCTATGAAAGCTGATGGAACTGTAAATAGAGGAGCTTTGCCAGCCATTTTTAACCCCGAAGATTTAAATGCCCTAGAGATGGCATTGCACATTAAGGACACGTTGCCCGACGTAGAAGTAATCATTCTTACCATGGGACCCTCACGTGCTGCTGAAATAATCCGTGAATCAATCTACCGTGGTGCTGACAAAGGTTACTTGCTTACCGATAGAAAATTTGCGGGTTCTGATACATTGGCTACTTCGTATGCAATTTCTATGGCTGTTAAAAAAATCAACCCAGATTTGATTTTTGGTGGACGCCAAGCAATTGATGGAGATACTGCTCAAGTAGGTCCACAAGTTGCCGAAAAATTAGGCTTCCCTCAAATTACTTATGCCGAAGAGGTAGTGGGTGTGACAAAATCGGATATTACCATCAAACGTAGATTGGAAGGTGGAATTGAAGTGGTGAAAACTAAATTTCCTGTGTTGGTTACTGTTCATAGTTCTGCTCCCGAATGTCGTGCTCGCCACGCAAAACGATTGATGCAGTACAAACACGCTCGCACGGTGACAGAACTTCAAGAAGAGACTCGTGATTATACTGAATTGTACACTCAACGTCCTTATCTTCAATTGGATGAATGGTCGGTAGATACGATTCAAGCTGATCCAGAGTGCCTAGGATTATCCGGCTCTCCTACAAAAGTGAAAAAGATAGATAATGTAGTCCTTCAACAAAAAGATTCGTTGGTGTTAACTGCCGATGATAAAGATGTTGAATTGCTAATGGTAGACTTACTGGCGAGCCACATTATAGGATAATTTTAAGTATTGATTTAAATAATTGAAGACGTGAATAATATATTTGTATATTGCGAAATAACCGAAAATTTTAAAGTCGCTGATGTGAGTTTAGAATTGATCTCTAAAGGGCGTAAATTAGCCGATGAACTTTCGGTTAAACTTGAAGCCTTAGTCATAGGAAACAACCTAAGCACCGTTCAAGACCAATTGGCTCCTTATGGTGTGGATGTAATTCATCTAGCCGAACATAAAGAGTTATTACCTTATCGCAACTTGCCTCACAGTGCTATTGTGTGCAAGGTGTTTAGAGATGAGAAACCAGAAATTGCACTTTTTGGAGCCACCAGTGTCGGTCGTGATATCGCACCTCGCATTGCATCTGCATTACAATGTGGATTAACAGCAGATTGTACTAGTTTAGAAATTGGTGATCATACCGAAACTAAATCTGGAAAAGTGTACAAAAATCTGTTGTACCAAATTCGTCCTGCTTTTGGCGGAAATATCATCGCTACCATTATCAACCCAGAGACTAGACCTCAAATGGCATCTGTGCGCGAGGGTGTGATGAAACTTGAACCTGTTGCAACGCCAAAACGTGCAACGGTTAAATTGGTAGATGTTGATAAAATATTGAAACCAGAACATTTGGTGGTTAAAATTATCGAACGCCATATAGAAACTCAAAAAATCAATCTGAAAGGTGCACAAATAATCGTTGCCGGAGGATATGGTGTGGGTTCCAAAGAAAATTTTGCACTTTTAGAAGATTTGGCAACTACCTTGGGAGGTGAAGTGGCTGCTACCCGTGCAGCGGTTGATGCTGGATATGTAGAACATGAGCGTCAAGTGGGACAAACGGGTGTTACTGTTCGTCCAAAACTATACATCGCTTGCGGAATCTCCGGAGCTGTTCAACACAGAGCTGGAATGGATCAATCAGTGAAAATTATCTCTATTAATACGGACGAAAAAGCTCCTATTAATTCAATTGCTGATTATACTATTATTGGTGACGTTGCGAAAGTACTCCCCAAAATGATCTCTTATTATAAAAAACATTCTAAATAATTTCAATAGCTTAAGATTAATAATATGGCAAACTTTTATTCAGATAATAAAAATATGTACTTTCACCTCAGTCATCCATTGATGAGGAGAATTGTAGCCCTCAAAGAGAATAATTACGAAGAGGCAAAAAAGTATGACGAAGCTCCATTCGATTATGAAGATGCTATTGATACTTACGATAAAGTACTTGAGGTAACTGGCGAAATTTGTGGCAACGTGTTGGCGGAAAATGCTGAATCGGTTGACCACGACGGTCCTCTTTTGGTTGATAATGCAGTTATTTACGCAACTGGAACTCGTCAAAATATAGATACAATGGCTCAAGCGGGTCTTTTTGGAATGTCGTTGCCTCGCGAATACGATGGTCTTAACTTTCCAATGGTTCCCTATGTAATGGCTGCTGAATTAGTTTCTCGTGCCGATGGCGGATTCTCCAATATTTGGGGATTACAAGATTGCGCCGAAACATTGCACGAATTTGCAAGCGATGAAATCAACGACGATTTGTTGCCAAAAATCCACCAAGGTTTTACCATGGCAATGGATTTAACTGAACCAGATGCAGGTTCCGATTTGCAAGCAGTTCAGCTAAAAGCTACTTGGGATGAAACTCGCAAAACATGGATGCTTAATGGAGTAAAACGTTTTATTACAAACGGAGATGCTCACATTTCTCTTGTGCTTGCACGTTCGGAAGAGGGTACTAAAGATGGTCGTGGTCTTTCATTGTTCGTTTACGAACGTGATGAGGTAACCATGAAAGTTCGACGTATCGAAAACAAAATGGGAATTAAAGGTTCTCCTACTTGCGAACTTGTTTTTAAAGATGCTCCTGCCAGATTGGTGGGCGATCGCAAATTGGGACTGATTAAATATGTAATGTCACTGATGAACTCTGCCCGTCTTGGTGTAGGTGCTCAATCTGTAGGTATTGCTGAAGCTGCTTATCGCGAAGCTCATAAATATGCAATGGAACGTGAACAGTTTGGAAAAACAATTATCGAATTTCCAGCAGTTTACGAAATGTTGGCATCCATGAGCGCTCGTATCGATGCAGCTCGTAGCTTGTTATACGAAACTTCTCGTTACGTAGACATCTACAAATCGTTGAATATGATTGCGAAAAAACGTGCTCTTACTCCAGAAGAGAGAACCGAAATGAAATACTATCAAAAAACTGCAGATGCATTTACTCCTTTGCTTAAAATGATTTCGAGTGAATATTGCAACCAAATTGCGTATGAGTCACTGCAAATTCATGGGGGGACTGGTTTTATGAAAGATTTCCCAATCGAAAGAATTTATAGAGATGCTCGTATCACAACTATTTACGAAGGAACTACTCAACTTCAAGTTGTTGCAGCTATTCGTGCGGTTGTTAATGGTGGATATGTTGCTAAAATCAAAGAATTTGAAGCAATTGTTTACAAACCAGAACTCGCATCATTAAAAAGTACTTTGATTGAAATGACCGCTATGTTCGAAGAGGCTGCCAAATTTGTTCAAGATGCTAACAATGCTGAATTATTAGATTTCCAAGCTCGTCGCCTTGTCGAAATGGCTGGTTTCATCATAATGGGTTACTTGTTAATCAACGATAGCATGAGAGATGATGAATATATCGATTCAGCAAAAATTATGATTAAAATTGGACGTGCTTCTACTGAAGAACGTTTCCAATATATCAAAAATTTCAAAATTGAAGATATTGCAACTTACAAGAAGAAATATTTTAAAGCGGAAGTGAAATAATCCCTAAGATTATATTCTAAAAAAAAAGAGCGAACAGCAATGTTCGCTCTTTTTTATGGCCCAGTATTCTGTAATCCAAGCCTCAAAGACAGAGTAAAATCAAAAGTGGAAACAAAATCCAAATAAAAAAAACATCGCCTAGCGGTCACTCGTCACTTCTTACTTCGTTTTACCACTAAGACATTTATCTACCAGCTTGCTAGGTAGACTAAGGGCACTAAGATTCATTTATCTACCAGCCTGCTAGGTAGACTGAGATTTTCTTTCTTCTGTATTCTTACTTCTTATCTTCTCACTTCTGTATTCTGTATTCTTTCTTCCTCTTCTTTTCACCTTTCACCCTTTGGTCACTGAGCCTGTCGAAGTGCACTTTTCACTTCTTACTTCTTTCTTCTTCTTCAGACACTCGTCACTCATCACTCATCACTCATCATTCATCACTCGTCACTCATCACTTTCCCCATCATCGCTTCGCGCACTCGGCTACCCGGCTACTTCTTCGTTACCCCATCACTCATCACTCGTCACTCATCACTCATCACTCATCACTCATCACTCATCACTTTCCCCCAACTGTTCCAACTCTATCCTATAATCCGATTGCAAATCTTCGTGAAGAGCGCCGATTACTTTTTTTATTTTTTCTACTTCTCTCAAGTATATGTTCAGGAGCGGAGCATCGTTGAGTTTGTGAAAATATCCATGTAAAAACTGACGGCAGAAAAAGAGCCTAATTTCAATTTCTACATTTTTGGAGTTCGAGAATCGAATGTATTTGTTTAAAATTCTTACTGTTTTCCGAATGCTCTTTTTGGCGATGTATGCACTTCTTGTTTCAATTTCTGAAAATGAGTCGGCAATCTCTTTGTTTACTTCGCTGACAAACAGATCGTCAAATTGAGCATAATATAATAGGTAGGAGGCAAGTTCTTTATTAATGGTTGAATAGCGAATTATTTTAATCAATATTGCTAAAATTTCATCTCTATCCATCGATTGTACTTCTTTTCGAATGGTACTTATGGATTCTGCTTTCATCGGTAAGCCTCTCTTTTAAAAGGTTTTAGCAAATCTTCGAGTCCGTTGGTTTTTATCACATACATTGTATTGAGCATCATCCCAAGTTTGCCAGCGGGAAACCCTTTGTTGGCCATCCACTCAAGGTACGACACCGGAATGTTGCAAATAATAGTATCCTTGTACTTGCCAAAAGGCATCCTTTCAGTCACTAATTTCGGAAGAATTGTAGGATCGGTATTCATAAAGTTCAATTTTGTCAAAAATAAGGAGAATATTTTTTGTAGCCATCTTATATTTTGAAATTTAACTTATATTAATGTTAGATTCGCGATAAAAATGTTAATTTTGTCTATGGTAATCGAATGATTTTTCGCATTATCATGATTTGAAATAAAATTAAACGACTGAAGTGATTCCGAATGAAAGAGAAGCCTGCTCTATTTAGAAAATTTCTTGAACACCTGCATTTTAAGTTCCGACTTGTGATCATGGATCATGAAACACTCGAAGAACGCTTTTCAGTTCGTCTGTCTCGATTTAATGTTTTTGTAATTGGCGCTACTTCGTCGGTGTTAATCGTTTTGCTAACGACCGTCATCATCGCTTATACTCCTCTGCGTGAGTATATTCCTGGGTATGCCACCGTGGATGTTCAACGGAAGATTTATGATTTGAGAATGAAATCAGACTCGCTTGAGAATGTTTTTAGACAGAACAATCTTTACATTTATAATATGAAACGCATTTTGGATGGGAAAGAAATTGTTGAGGTAATTCCAAACGATTCTGTTATCAAAGAACAAATGGCGCTGGCAGATTCTCTTTTAGACGATGCCGAGGGACAGCCAACTGCAACAGACATTAGCTTCCGCAAAGAGGTGGAGAGTCAGATGAAGTATTTTGGAACTACAAAAACTGCAGATCAACCTGCCACTCCGGTTGTGTCTTCTAAGCAGAATTCCGATGTGTTGAAAAATGTTTTTATGTATACTCCTGTTCGAGGTTATGTCTCTAATCTCTTCAACCCAATTACCCAACATCGCGGAATTGATATAGTTGCAGCTCCTGGTCAACCGATTAGCTCCGTACTCGATGGAACGGTAGTCTTTTCCGATTGGGTGGTTACGACAGGTTATACCGTTGTGATTCAGCATAGAAACAATATTATTTCGGTGTACAAACATAATTCTACCTTGCTCAAAAAAGCGGGTAATGTTGTAAAAGCGGGTGAGTCTATAGCTATTATTGGCAATTCGGGCAGCCTAACCACCGGAACTCATTTGCATTTTGAACTTTGGAATAACGGAGTAGCAGTAGATCCTAAAAAGTATATTTCGTTTTAATTAGCTTAAGATTCCCAGAAAACATCCATTCGCTCCCTCTTGTCCCCATCACTATCGGGATTTTGAATCTTTCGCAGAAAATAGCTGTCTGATTTAGTTGGGCTTAACTCTCGATTCCTTATTCGGGGATTAGCAGTCCCGGAGGGACAAGATGTCGGTAAAAAAAACAGTTGATACAATTTAAAATAAATCCCATAGAGACTTAACCGTATAAGAATTTGAATTGATTGATTTTTCTCGGTTACGTGCCTAACGGCACTTAATGATCTTTTTTTTATAACTTTTACCGACATTACGTCCAGTTCGACCAGGCTCGTTTCGACAGGTTTATCGTCCAAGGGAGGGCTCGTTTCGACAGGCTCAACGCATCGCAACGCATCGCAACGCATCGCACTGCATCGCCTGTCTGGACTAGAGATCAATTACTTAAGTTTATCCCACAGTGCGTAATATCAAGCCAAAAGTAATAATCAAAATAGTCTCTTCGAAGTAAAATAGTTTTCTATATCCAAGCCAAAAACCTCCTCACAATAATATTTTACTTTCGGATTTAACTATTTCGTTCAAAATTGACTTTTTCTTTCCACAAACAAACTTTTCTTGTAGAGACTAACTATTACTTTTGTATCTTTGCCAATTAAATGAAAAAATTGAAAAAACGAATTGCTATATTAGGTTCCACAGGCTCCATTGGTACTCAAACTCTTGAAGTGGTGGATGCATATCCAGATATTTTTGAAGTGGAAGTACTTACTGCCAACTCGAATGCTGATTTGTTGATAAAACAGGCATTAAAATATCTTCCTAATGCTGTTGTAATTGCCAATTCATCTAAGTATGAAGAGGTGGCAAACGCATTGAAAAATACCGACATTAAAGTTTTTGCTGGCGAATCCTCTCTGATTGATATTGTGGAGATGGATAGCATTGATATTGTGATGATGGCATTGGTGGGCTACAGTGGGTTAAAACCCACATACAACGCAATCAAACATAAAAAACCAATCGCACTTTCCAACAAAGAAGTATTGGTGGTCGGTGGCGATTTGATTACCAAACTTTCTATCGAAAACAATGTTCCTATTTTTCCAGTTGACTCCGAACATTCTGCTATTTTTCAATGCTTGGTAGGTGAATTTCATAATCCCATCGAAAAGTTAATTCTCACCGCTTCGGGTGGACCTTTTAGAGGAAAAAATAGTGATTTTTTGTCACGGGTAACCGTTGAACAAGCATTAAAACATCCCAATTGGAGCATGGGAAGTAAAGTCACCATTGATTCTGCATCTCTGATGAACAAAGGATTGGAAGTGATTGAAGCACATTGGTTGTTTCAAGTTCCTGTTTCGCAAATTGAAGTGGTTATTCATCCTCAATCCATCATTCACAGCATGGTGCAGTATACTGATGGCTCCGTAAAAGCTCAATTAGGAATTCCCGATATGAAATTACCCATCATGTATGCACTTTCTTATCCTGAGCGAATGAATTCCCCTTTTCCTCGATTGAGTTTTGAAGAGTATTCCACGCTGACTTTCGAAAAACCAGACTTGGATGCTTTTCGGAATCTAAACATCGCTTTTCAAGCCATCGCTAAGGGCGGAAATGTTCCTTGTATTATGAATGCTGCAAACGAAATAGCGGTGGAGGCGTTTTTGAAAAAAGAGATTGGATTTAATCAAATGCCCTCCATTATTGAACAAACAATAGAGAAAGTTAGTTTTATAAAGTCACCTTCGATGGAAGACTACTTTCTAACAGATAAAGAATCTCGAATTATTTCTAAACAAATGATAAACAATATATTATGACAATTTTAATCATGGTTGCCCAACTTATTTTAGGGCTTTCAATTTTAGTATTACTACACGAATTTGGACATTACATTACCGCTCGTGCTTTTGGAATTAAAGTAGAAAAATTTTATCTATTTTTCGATGCATGGGGTTTTAAATTATTTAAATTTACGTATAAAGGCACTGAATATGGCATCGGCTGGTTGCCACTGGGTGGATATGTGAAAATTGCTGGAATGGTGGATGAATCCATGGATAAAGAAGCAATGAAGTTGCCTCCTCAACCTTGGGAATTTCGATTTAAACCCGCTTGGCAACGACTTATTGTGATGCTTGGTGGCGTTACCGTTAATTTAATTTTAGGTGTGATTCTGTTTACCATGGTTATTATGGTGTACGAAAAACAATATATTCCAATCTCTGCCATCGATAAAGGCATTTACTCGTATGAATTGGGCCGAAAAGTAGGTTTGCAGACTGGCGATAAAATTGTTGCAGTTAATGGTGATAAAATTGAACGTTTCAAAGATGCTTCTCCCATTGCTATCGTTATGGGCGCTGAGTTTACCGTGAATCGCAATGGACAAACGTTGAAAGTAAAAGCAAACGATGATTTCTATTCTGAATTTAAACAGTCAAAAAATAAAGATATTTTTGAAGCTTATGTTCCTAATTGTGAATTGGATAGTATTTTGCCCAATAGACCCGCTGCAAAAGGGGGAATGTTAATCGGAGATTATCCCGTAGCAATCAACGATACAATTTTGATTGATTCTTGGGGCGTTTTTACCGAAAATATTAAAAAATCAACCAATAAGCTTACTAAAATTACGGTGTTGAGAGCTTCTCAAAAAGTAGACTTAATGATTACTCCTGATTCTGCAGGGATTGGTGTAAGCAAAAAGATGCCACAGTATGATAAAGTATCTTATTCCCTTACTCAATCGGTAAAATATGGTTGGAAAGATGCCATGAATATGCTTGCCATGAACATTAAAGGAATGGGAAAAATTTTCAACGGTCAAGAAAAAGCAACCGAATCGTTGAGTGGTCCTATTGGTATCGCTCAAATTTATGGTGGCGTATGGGACTGGCATAAGTTCTGGTATATCACCGGTTTACTTTCTCTTATCTTAGCATTTATGAATATATTGCCAATTCCAGCACTGGATGGTGGTCATGTTCTCTTTTTAATCATTGAGGTCGTCACTGGAAAGAAATTCTCTGACTCATTTATGGAAAAAACTCAAACCGTTGGAATGGTCATCTTGTTAGCACTCATGGCCTTTGCCTTTGGAGTTGATATTTTTAAACTCTTTAGGTAAGTTGTGCGAAGTCGCTGTGTGCGAAGTCTTAGACTTCGCACACAAAGTTCAAATTAATATCTAATTCTTAGATATTAATTTGAACTTTTTTTTTTTTTATAGTGGTAATTTAAAAATAATGCGTAATTTTATTTTTTAGATTTTCAAATTTATATTTATAATGATGAAGAGAGTATATTTTTTAATATTATTTTTTATAGTTACCCTTGAAGTAAATGCTGGTTTTGATCCAACGGCTAAAGGGGGACGATCTGCCTCCATGGCTTATAATTCAGTTACTTCAAATGATTTCTGGTCAGTATTTAATAATCAGGCAGGGATGGCATGGGATGCTAAATTAGCAGTGGGTGCTTTTTTTGAAAATCGCTATTTTGTGAAGGAGATGAGTACCCGTGGATTGGGAATTACAATTCCAGTAGCTAAAAACGATGTTTTTGGACTTTCTTTTTCTCAATATGGTTATTCTGCCTATAATGAAACCAAAGTAGGGATTTCGTATGCTAAAGTTTTTGCCAACCGAGTAGCAGCTGGTTTGCAGATGGATTATCTGAGAGTTGCTTCTACCACTGAAAATGGAACCAAAGGAATTTTTACGTTTGAAGCGGGTTTGCAATCCAAAGTGAGTAAAAAAATGACCATCGGTGTTTTTGCGTTTAATCCCATTCATACAATACTGAGTGATTACAATGGATACAACGAATATGTTCCAGTGGTTTTAAAATTTGGTCTTTCGTATAAATTCTCCGAAAAATTCACATTGCTCTCCGAAGCCGAAAAAGATCTACATTTTGATCCGATTCTTCGTGTAGGGGGTGATTTCAAATTAAATGATCACTTTTTTATCCGTGGAGGAATGTCCACAGGTGTGGTTCAATACTCCATAGGTGTGGGAACCGTTTGGAATGGGTTTACATTTGATATTGCTTCTTCTTTTCATCAAGTTCTTGGTGTAACTCCTACAGTATCTTTAAATTATAATTTCAAAATGACTAAGAAGTCAACCTCTTCATTATAATAACTTGGTATGAATAAGTACACTTTAAATATAAGTTTAGGTTTTAATTGGATAAGAAAAATCTTGCTCCTGACTTTTTTGGTAGGCTCTATTTCTGCCTATTCTCAAGTGAATGATACCATTTCTGTGGATCAGCAAACAGAGCAACTTATTGAAGATATTTCTGAATCCAATGATGGGGCAGATATCGACTATTCTGAAATTACAGAAGAACTTAATTTCTACCTCGAAAATCCGGTGAATTTAAATACTGCAAATGCAGATGTGTTAATTCGGATATTACAACTAACGGATTTTCAGATGTATAAATTAAAAGCTTACATCTCTACTACTGGAGAATTGGTTTCGTTGTATGAACTAAATAACATCGATGGATTTGATCTGAAAACAATCTATCGTATTTTGCCTTATGTAAAAGTCACTTCGTCTATCAATCCATATCGAATTAAGTTAAAAGATGTCTTCAAGTATGGCAGAAATCAACTGTTTTTGAGATACATAGAAGTGCTTGAAAAGCCGAAAGGATATTCTCCTGCTTCGGATTCTCTCTTAGCTGCAAATCCAAATGCGAGATATTTGGGCGGTCCTCAAAAGTTCTATGCCAAATACGCTTTTAACTACCGAAATAAAATTAGATTTGGAATTACAGCAGAAAAAGATGCTGGAGAGGAGTTTTTTGCTGGAACTCAGAAAAAAGGATTTGATTTCTATTCCGCTCACCTTTTTTTGAAAGATTTTGGTGTGGTAAGAGCTCTTGCAGTAGGAGATTACCAATTGCAATTTGGACAAGGATTGGCTTTGTGGAGTGGTCTGAGTATGGGGAAATCTGCTGGATCCGCATCGTTGCAACGAAATGCAGTGGGACTAAAACCTTTTGCTTCTACCGACGAAAATAATTATATGCGCGGTGTAGCGACTACCATTGGTGTGAAAAAAATGAAATTATCACTTTTCTACTCATCACACAAACGTGATGCAAATCTTGGCGATACACTTTCGTCTGAAGAATTTTATATTACCTCTATTCAAGAGACTGGTTATCATCGTACTCCATCGGAATATGCTGATAAGAATGCGTTGAATGAGCAGTTGTATGGCGCTCATTTCGATTACAAAACCGAACGTTTTAGAGTAGGTGCTACGTTTGTCAAAACAAATTATAACATCGATTATCAAAAAAGTTTATCGCCTTATAATCAATATGAATTTGTTGGCCAAACCAATCATAATATTAGCATTGATTATAGTTGGATGTTTCATGCTACTTCCTTTTTTGGAGAAACTTCTACCAGCGCCAATGGGGCCATCGCATCCATCAATGGGGTGACTTTAAATCCAGATCCACTGATGAACTTTTCGTTGGTACACCGTTATTATCAGAGAGATTATCAGGGAGTTAAATCTGCTGCTTTTGGTGAAAATTCAAAAAATGCAAATGAACATGCGTTGTATTTGGGGACAAATATTATCATCAATTCGAGAATTACCTTGGATGCCTATTCGGATATTTTCTCTTTCCCATGGCTTAAATATCGAGTTGATGCTCCTTCAAATGGTCAAGAATACTTGGTGCAATTGAATTACACTCCTTCTCGAAATACACAAATGTATGTAAGGTATCGTGCTGAAAATAAAATGATTAACAATACTCAAGAGCTATTATTTAATAGAACTGCTCCCACAGCCAAAAGCTCGCTAAGATATCATATTTCCTACAAACCATTTCAAAATTTAACGCTCAAAAATCGTATCGAAGTCGCAACTTTTAACGATGGAAATGGCGATGAATTTGGATATTTGGCCTATCAAGATGTGGGTTATAAGTTTTCGAAAATTCCGCTAACAGTTTCTGCTAGATTTGCAGTATTCAACACCGATTCATACGATGCCAGATTGTATGCTTACGAAAGTGATGTATTATATGCATACTCAATTCCAGCATACTATTACAAAGGAACTCGCTCATACTTACTCATCAAGTATCAAATTGTGAAAAATATTGATTTCTGGTTTAGAATTTCCCAAACATGGTATTCTGACAAAGATGTCATTAGCGCCGGATTGGAAGAAATATTAGGAAAAACAAAAACAGACATCCACGCACAGTTAAGGTTGAAATTTTAATTTTTGACTCCGTAATTTAACCGCAGAGCGAAACGGAGAAGTGTGAAAAGACATTTCGTGAATAGTGCACCGAAAAATAAAAAATCTTTGATTTTTGTATTTTTTCGAGCATCCTCGAAAAACAATGATCCGTAAACTGGCGGACTGGTTTTTCGGGAAAAAGAAGAGGCGCAAAGCGACGATGCGCAAGCGAGTCCAAGCGCGAAGCAATACCCGCTTGCGCACTCATCACTCATCATTCATCATTCATCATTCATCACTTCTTCAAATCTACTCCCCGTTTTTAAACAAAGAGTGTATCAATTTTTCGTGACGAACCATGATGTATTTTCTTCTGAGTTTGAGGGTAGGAGTGAGCTCTCCTGTTTGTACAGTCCACTCGTAACCAATCAGTTCAAATTTTCGGATATGTTCGGTTTCTCCAAATGATTTATTGTAAAACGCCACTACTTTTTGATATTTCTTAATCACTTCTGGCTTTTTCACCATCTCTTCGTTGGTGGTGTAATCAATGTTTTTGTTTTTACACCAGGTTCTTAGTGCAATAAAATCTGGAACTATCAAAGCAGCTGCAAATTTCTCATTTTCTCCAGCCACCATCATGCTATCTATCAATGGCGATTCTACAAATTTGTTTTCAATGATTGTAGGCACAATGTATTTTCCAAATGCAGTTTTGAACATCTCTTTTTTACGTCCAGTAATTTTAAGCTGTCCCTCTGGTTCAAAGCGTCCAATATCTCCTGTATGAAACCATCCGTCGGAATCAATTACCTCTGCAGTAAGTTCATCCGATTTGTAATAGCCAAGCATTACGCTGGGACCTTTGCATAATATTTCGCCATCTTTAGCAATTTTTACTTCTACATTTGGAATTAACTGTCCAACAGTGCCAATTTTAAATCCATCTTTAAAAAAACTATTTACTGCAATTACAGGAGAGGTCTCTGTAAGACCGTAACCTTCTAAAACGGGCATTTCACAAGCCCAAAACACACGAACTAATCTTGGCTGAATAGAAGCGCCACCCGAAACAATGGTTTTTAAATTTCCACCTAGGGCTGCTTTCCATTTGCTAAGGACTAATTTGCGGGCAATTTTAAGTTTTAATAAGTACCACCAATTTTGATTCTCATCAAAATTATAATTCACAGCAATCGAATTTGCCCAGAAAAAGAGTTGCTTCTTCGGGAATTTTAGTTTGTTGCCATTTAGAATAATTTTATCATATATTTTCTCTAAAAGTCGAGGAACCGTTGATAAAATATCCGGTTTTACCTCTTTGATATTGTCTGCAATGGTCGCTAAACTCTCAGCATAATAGATAGAAACTCCCAGATATTGCCACGTATAATTCAGCATCCGCTCGTAGATATGACATAAAGGTAAGAAACTCAATGCTTTGCTTTGTGGTCCGATGGGTGGAATATTGGCAATCGCTGTTACGTTGCTGATAATATTGTTGTGCGATAGCATCACGCCTTTTGGCGTACCCGTAGTTCCCGAGGTGTAAATCATCGTGGCCAAATCGTCGGGAAGAATTGAATCTTTAATTTGTTGAAGGTACTCTGCGCTTGGGTTTGCACGACCAATGTCGATGATTTCGTTTAAGTGCTTGTGACCTCTTAAGTTTTTAAATGTGTACACCATCTCTTTTTCGTTTAAAGAGGGGATGTTTGGCAAAAGGTGCTCTATTTTTCGCAAAAGCTCCCATCCTGCCACAAAAACCATTTTTACCTCGGCATGTTTTAAAATGTACTCGTAATCCGATTCGCTAATGGTAGGATAAATGGGGACATGAATTGCTCCAATTTGCATAATTGCCATATCCAAAAAATTCCACTCTGGACGGTTGAAGGTAATCGTGGCAATTTTATCTCCTTTTTTAATCCCTAATTGCAGCATTCCGTAACTAATTGATGTTGCAATCTCTATATATTGGGCGGTATTGTATTTTGTCCATGCACCTTCACCTTTTCCGGCCAAAGCATCTGCTTTCGGAAAAGATTCATCAAAACGGTACATAAGATCAAATAATCGTTTAACTTCCATTTTTTTTGTTTTTAAAATAACTTTCAAATATAGTAAAAAAAAAGTGATTTATGATATTTTAAAGCGAACTCTTCCAAAAAATAGCACTCACTTTTTTGGATGATTTTTCAAAAAAAGGTCGTTTAAAAAAAGCGTATGGCTTAAAACCAGCAATTAAAAAGATAAACATAAATGGTAGTCCCACAGATTTATAACGCATTAGCGCCCCCATGTTGGGTGTGGATAATCCAGAAAGAATAAATAGCGATAAGCCAAAAAGTAACGCAAACATGGCGGTGTTTAAATTTTCGATTCTTCGTGCTCTAAATCGGACTAATAAAAACAATATCAGCAGAATAATGGTCAAATTTTCTAACGCAGCTGCATGTTGTGGCCACGATTTAGATTCCCAAATCCACGGACGAGATATTGAATTTAGTATAGCTGTTGGACTGTTTTTCACCAGTGATAAGTGTGAATTGTCTAAGATGGGAATGTCAAAACTACTCCCTGCATTTGAAGCTTTATCCATGGCGATAAAATCATGCTGTTTGTTAGTGAGCAAACGCGCTACAGAATAATCCGGATTGATGGTGGATGCTAGATATAATGATGCGCCAAAAAGAGAGAGTATTGCAAAGTAGATAATCAATATTTTTTTTGATCTGCTAAATTCAGCGATAAAATAGGCAATTGAGATCGGAAAAAGGATGAATAAAATATAGGGTTTTGTGTATATCATTAAAAATATGGTGAGTGAAAATATTAGTAATGATTTAAAATTCAACTTGTTACATAATTTGCTTAAATTGTAGATATACACCCCGAGAAGAAAAATAATGATGGGCTCTTTCAAAATACCTGCCGACCAAAAAACAGTGGATGGAATGATAAACACAATGAGCGCAATGGATTTTTTTAATTTTGGAAATTGCAGTAAGATGGTTTTGTAAATTAACAAGAGACCGATAAATGATAAAAAAGCCATCATTAAAAGATGGACGCTGTAAAATCTAAAACTGATAAAATTTAAAAGTGAGTTGAGGCGAATTACAATTCTGTTATCGTTGGGAACTACCGTTGGAAACGAACGATTCCAATATTCCATCTGCGTGGTGTACTTCTCAAATTTACTCTCATCCCCAAAACAGCCAGATACAAGGGTTAGGTAATCAGTAGGAGACTCGGCCGCCACCGAAGTTAGTTTCTGAGAATCCTGAAAATAAATATCCGAATCGCACCCCGAGGAGTAAGGTGTGTATTGTGAAAAAATTAGAAAGAAGACAATTCCAGCTACAATTTTGTATGACCAAAGTGATAATATCAGCGTCTTTTTTGCCCCTTTGATTGCAAAAAATGGCATTTTTATTAACACAAAAGTGAATGCAACGAGAAAAAGTATAAATATGATTGCCTCTTTAATGATCACCTGTTTGTTTTTTTATGCGGTGTGCAATTTCACACCGCATTTTAGAATTACTTAATTTTCTTAATCCAATCTCGAGCATTTACAAATGCTTCCATCCAAGGAGAAACTTCGTCTTGTGCTCGTGTAGGCTCATAATATGCCCACTGCCATGGAAATAATGAACGTTCTGGATGTGGCATGATTGCTAAATGTCGTCCATCATCGGAAGAAATTGCGGCTGCATTATAATCCGAACCATTTGGATTGCCAGGGTATGCACTGTAACTGTATTTAATTGGAATATTGTATTCTGACTCATCGTATGGAAGGATGAACTTTCCTTCGCCATGGGTAATCCAAACGCCTAAACGCTGATTGGACATCGTGGAAAGCATCACAGAATAGTTCTGTAAAATATCAACATTTACAAATGCAGACTCTAATTTATGAGAGTTGTTATGAGCCATTTTAGGGCGTTTCAGTTGCTGTGGATTGATTAGTCCCAATTCCATCATCAACTGACATCCGTTGCAAATTCCCAAACTCAAGGTGTCATCACGTTTGTAAAATTGTTCCAATGCTTCTTTGGCTTTGGGATTGTACAAGAATGCACCTGCCCAGCCTTTTGCAGATCCTAATACATCAGAATTGGAAAATCCTCCGACAAATACCAACATGTTTACGTCTGATAAATCCGCACGTCCCGAGATTAAGTCGGTCATGTGAACATCCAATACGTCAAAACCAGCCAACCACATCATGTAAGCTGTCTCTCTGTCGCAGTTGCACCCCTTTTCGCGGATAATGGCTGCTTTGATTCCTGATTTTGTTTTTCTATCCCTGTCTAATCCCAACGATTTAAAGGTTCCTTCAAATTTTGGATTGAAAGTATATTTTAGTTCTTGATTTTTATAGTTGTCGTAACGCTCTAATGCTAACTCTTCCCCCGATTGAATGCAATCAAATAAGTAAGAGGTTTCAAACCAAATATCACGGTATTCAAATAGATCAAAACTGAATATCTTAGCATCTTTGGTGAGGACTAATTTGTTGCCTTTATTCACTTTCGCAATTGGATATGCAATGATTCCTGCTGATTTTAACTCTTCAATTGCTTGATTGCTATTTACTTGTATCACAACTGCTGGTTTTTCGCTGAACAATAATTTTACAAGGTCTTGCTCTTCAAAAATAGTTAAGTCAACTTTTAATCCGATGTAATTGTTTGGGAACATCATTTCAAATAAAGTTGTAACCAACCCACCGTCTGAAACATCGTGACCTGCTAGAACTAGTCCTTTGTTGATTAGCTCTTGTAATTTATTGAATGCTTTTTTGAAGTATTCACTGTCGGTAATATCCACAGTTTTCGTTCCAACGGCATTGCGAATTTGAGCAAAACTACTTCCCCCAAGTTCAAAACCACATTTTGAAAAATCGATGTAAATCAACTCTGTATCAGGAATGTCCTGCAAGTTGGGTGTGACTATCTTTTTAACATCGGTTACTTCGCCAACTGCTGAAATAATAACGGTGCCAGGAGATACTATTTTTGAACCATCTGGATATTTTTGAGTCATCGACAAAGAATCTTTTCCCGTTGGAATATTGATTCCCAGTTCGCAAGCAAAATTACCTGCTGCTTCTACTGCGTTGTATAAACGAGCATCTTCGCCTTCGTTTTTGCAAGGCCACATCCAGTTTGCACTCAATGAAACTCCTGCTAATTCATCTTCGATAGGCGCCCAGACAAGGTTTGTCAGCGATTCGGCAATTGACAATCGGGAACCAGCTTCTGGACTGATTAACGCTGGAGCTGCTGCATGTCCGAGGGCAGTTGCAATTCCTTTTTCGCCTCTAAAATCGATGGAGACAGCGCCCAAGTTGCTTAACGGAACTTGAACGGTTCCAACGGTTTGTTGACGGGCAATTTTTCCAGTCACCGAACGGTCTACTTTGTTGGTTAGCCAGTCTTTACAGGCAACTCCTTCCAAACGAAATACGGTTTGAATGTATTCCTTAATATCCGATTCTTGATAACTGATTTCTGCGTAATTTGGAACAATTGTTTTGTCGTTCATCACCGTTTTTGGAGAGTTTCCAAAGAAATCAGTAATTTGAAGATCAATTGCTTGTATTTGCTTGTCGTTATAGAAATGAAAACGTTGGTTATCAGTAGTTTCGCCCACCACATACATCGGAGCGCGCTCACGCTGAGCAATGCGTTCGAGTAAATGCAAATGTTCTTTGCCAATGACTAATCCCATTCGCTCTTGCGATTCGTTGCCGATAATCTCTTTCAATGATAGGGTAGGATCTCCCACTGGAAAATTAGAAATATTGAAATCGCCACCGGTGGCTTCTACTAGTTCAGAAAGACAGTTTAAGTGGCCACCAGCGCCGTGATCATGAATGGAAACGATCGGATTATTGTCCATTTCGGCCATGGCACGCACCACATTGTAAGTTCGTTTTTGCATTTCTGGATTGGAACGTTGCACAGCATTTAATTCAATCTGATTTGCATATTCGCCCGTTGCAACCGACGATACAGCGCCACCACCCATTCCAATGCGGTAATTATCACCACCTAACACGACAACGGGTTGGTTAGGAGTTGGTATTTTCTTAAGCGCATATTCTGCTCTCGCTTGACCAATTCCTCCGGCTAACATAATCACTTTGTCAAATCCTAATTGTCGTTCGGAATCTATTTGTTCAAAGGTGAATAAACTACCATTGATAAGCGGTTGGCCAAATTTATTTCCAAAATCACTGGCACCATTGGATGCTTTTATTAATATCTCTTCAGGAGTTTGATATAACCATGGACGTGCTGGAGAATTTTTCTCCCAAACGCGACCGCCATCCAAACGTGGATATGAGGTCATGTAGACTGCGGTTCCGGCCATCGGAATACTTCCAGTTCCACCCGCCATTCTATCGCGAATTTCGCCACCTGCACCTGTTGCAGCTCCGTTAAAAGGCTCTACAGTAGTAGGAAAATTATGAGTTTCTGCTTTTAATGAAATGACTGTTTGGATGTTTTTTGGAGCGAAATAATCCGGTTTATCTTGATTTTCTGGGGCAAACTGAACCGCATCTGGTCCTTTTACGAATGCAACATTATCGCCATAGGCTGATACTATTCGGTTTGGATTCTCTTTGGAAGTGCGCTTAATCATCTGAAATAAAGTGGATTTTTTCTCCACTCCATCAATGATAAATGTTCCGTTAAATATTTTGTGACGGCAATGCTCCGAGTTTACTTGCGAAAATCCAAATACTTCACTGTCTGTTAATTTGCGACCCAAACGAGTGCTCAATTCTACCAAATAGTTGATTTCGTCTTCGCTTAATGCAAGTCCTTCTTGTTGGTTGTATGTTTTAACATCGTCAATAAGAACGACAGCTTCTGGTTGCTTGTTGATCGTAAAAATTTCTTGATTAAGTTCCTTGTATAATACTTGCAACATTGGGTCAAATTTGGCCTCTGGACCAGAAACGATGAAGAACTCTTCAATACGAAGAATGTTACAAATGCCCATGTTTTGGGTTATTTCAACCGCATTTGTGCTCCATGGCGTAATCATCTCTTTGCGTGGTCCAACAAAAAAACCTTCAATTTTCTCCGAATAGGAGAGCGTAGCACCACTAAAAAGCCACTGTAATGCTTGTGTCTTTTTGTTGTCTAACATCTCGGTGGAGTCTACTCCAAATACTCTGTCGCTGGTCTTGAAAAAAAGTATCATTATGTATATAGTTGATTGATAACAAGTTAAATGTGTTAGGATGTCAATTGTTTTAGAAATAGAGAAGAAAATATTACAATCTCCAAAAAACTTCTTTCTAACATTGCAAAGGTACGAAAAATTGGAAATTTAGAAAAATAGGATTACAAAAATTATTACTGAGTTATTAACAGAGTGGGAGGGAGCTGAAGAATTGAGGAGTGCGCAAAGGAAGAAGAAAGAATACAGAAGAAAGAAGGTGAAGGCTCCGTCAATATTCAAAAAAAGTATTTTTTTGAATATTTGACGAGAGTCCTCGAAAAATGACAATCCGCCAGTTGGCGGATTTATTTTTCGGGAGTGAAAGGTGAAAAGAAGAGGAAGAAAGAATACAGAATACAGAAGTGAGAAGATAAGAAGTAATAATACAGAAGAAAGAAATCTTACTCTGCCTAGCATGCTGGTAGATAAATGCCCTTAGTGGTAAAACGTGAGAAAAAGAAGCTCTTCTCTGTTCCTGTTGTGGCAAAAAAAAAGCAGAGAATAAGAAATCCTCTGCTTTTAAAATGTATTTTTCTAAAATTATTTCACCGGAGTTGTTTCGGGTGAAATTACTTTTGTGGTGTCACTTATTACTGGTTTTGTGTGTGTTTTTGCTTCGCATCCACACTCTTCTTTTGGGACTTTTTTATTGCTTTCGGCTTCCCATCCCCAGATTAGAGCGATTGCTGCAAATCCAATTACGTAAGCAACAATAATATGCCATCCACCTTTAATCCATTTGAATACCGAACGACCTTCGGGGAATTTATTGGTGATGGCA
>JBBRGJ010000026.1:0-30124 GCA_038240835.1 Bacteroidales bacterium
GGCACAAAGTTTCACAAAGGAAGAAGAATACAGTAGAAAGAATTAAGAATACAGAAGTAAGAAAGAAAAAAGAGAAATACAGATTGAACCACATAAGTCATTTATCTACCAGTTTTCTAGGTAGACAAAAGCACACATTAAGAAGAAGAAGAAGAAGAGGAATACAGAAACATGAAGTCTTTGTCTACCTAGCATGCTGGTAGATAAATGTCTTTTGTGTCTTCTTTGTCTACCTCGCATGCTGGTAGATAAATGCTTTTTAGTTGAGAAACTTGTTTTTTCAAAAACATTATTACAACATTGGGTGTTTACTTGATATACGTAACTTACACGCTATTATTCCTTAATTTAAAAATACCCATGAACAACCAAACTGCAATCGTAATAGGCGCTACTGGAGCCACCGGAACTGAGTTAGTAACTCAATTGCTGAATAATTCAAATTTTGCAAAAGTAAAAATCCTTATTCGAAAGGACATAACTCTCTCTCATCCGAAGTTAGAGAAACATATTGTAGATTTTGAAAAACTTGAGAATTGGAAAGAGTTTATCTCTGGAGATGTGCTTTTTTCGGCACTGGGGACTACGTTAAAATTGGCTGGAAGTAAAGAAAATCAGTACAAAATAGATTTTACTTATCAATACACCACTGCTAAAATAGCCGCAGAAAATGGTGTAAAATCTTTGGTATTGGTCTCTGCTTATGGCGCTAATCCAAAATCTAACATTTTTTACTCACGCATGAAGGGCGAATTGGAAGAGGCTATCAAAAAATTAAATTTCGAAAAAGTTCATATTTTCAAACCTGGAATTCTCGACCGAGCTGTACAAGATGACAGAAATATGGAGCGAGTAAGTCTCAAAATAATTAAAGCAATCAATAAAATTGGACTTTTTACTTCTCAAAAACCAATGCCCGTGGGTACTTTGGCCGAAAAAATGATTAAAGTCTCGCTCACTCCCACCGATAAATCTTTAAATGACTATATGCTTCAGAATATTTTTCGCATTTAGTAAACAGAATGTTGAATTAGAGTCTTTTTCAACCTAAAATACTATCAAATTCTCATTTTTTTTCTCAGCCATCATCTTGTTTTTTTTATATTACCTTTATCTTTTCAAATAAATCTATGATGATAAAAAAACTAATACTTACAATCACGCCGCTCATTCTTCTTTTAAGTTGCATTCCATCCACTCAAAGCAATTTAATAAACCCAGAGGGAAAAACTATTTCTACGCGATTCAACACTCCCGAGGGGTTTGTTAGAGAGAATTACGATACAAACTCCTTTGAATATTATTTGCGCACATTGCCACTCAAAAAACATCTTTCTAAAGTGATGTTGTATAATGGTTCGCAAAAAATCAACCAATCGGCTCACGAAGCCGTTGTGGATATGAAAATTGGAAATAAAAATCTTCATCAATGTGCCGATGCCGTAATGCGACTTAGAGCCGATTTTTTATATCATCAAAAAATATATAATAACATCCATTTCAACTTCACCAATGGATTTGAATGTCGCTACGACAAATGGGCAGAAGGGTATCGAGTGGCTGTAAAAGGAAATCAAACCTCTTGGATAAAACAGAAAAACAGAGATAATTCGTATCCAACTTTCTGGGCCTATTTGGAGCAAGTTTTTACGTATGCCGGCACACTGTCACTTTCCAAAGAGTTAAAATCTGTGTCCATTTCGAACATGCAACCTGGCGATGTTTTTATCAAAGGTGGTTCGCCCGGTCACGCGGTGATTGTGGTGGATATGGCGACTGATGCCAAAACTGGAAAAAAGATGTTTATGTTGGCACAAAGTTATATGCCAGCGCAGGAAATTCAGGTTTTAAAAAATCCGAACAATAGCCTTCTTTCTCCGTGGTACTCGTTAGATTTTGGAGATAATTTGGAAACTCCCGAATGGGATTTTACCTCAAAAGAGCTGAAACGGTTTCAGGATTAAATCCGCAAACAATAAAAACTGACATTTTCATTCAAACCTATCATTGACTGAGAAAATATCAAATGCAAAAAATCTAAATCGTGCTAAAAATCTGAGCTAAGCGTAATAGTTCATTTTTCACTTGATCAATTCCAATCAATCCTCCCGACATACCGGAACTCTCTTTAGTTACTTGAACTTTAATTTCATTTGTTTCGTCGGTAAAAGTAAGAACTTTGAATTTGAAATATTTGATAAAAGCACCAAATAGGATTCTCATCGTTTTGTTTCCTTTTTCATAGACGCCATCACCTGGCTGACCAACCACTCTTTTGTAACCTGAAGAGAACATCAATTGATCGATTTTATTTCCTAAATCTTCTTTGGAAATATTTGTGTAAATATGTACGAAATTTTCATTTGAGTTTAAGTGGTTTTTAAGGTAATTTCCCATAATAATTGATTTATAAAATATGTAATGCGTCTATTTTTATTGGAACAAATGTAATTATTTTTTTTTTGATAATTAGAATTTTTGCTTTCATAAAATCAAAATAGAATCATAATATTACAAAGTAAACAATTCACTGTTGATAATTCCGTTAGTAAGACTATTCTTGCATCGAGAAAAGGTGTAATTTTATTTCGTGCAATAAAACAGTATAACAACATGACACAACATTCACAAAAAACGATTATCTT
Organism: Bacteroidales bacterium; assembly: GCA_038240835.1. Lineage (GTDB taxonomy): Bacteria > Bacteroidota > Bacteroidia > Bacteroidales > WCHB1-69 > JBAXTE01. Next base: position 2,646 of record JBBRGJ010000026.1, read on the forward strand.
ACTGATATTTAGCTTTTTATCTATAAGCGTAAGCGCTCAAAAAACAGCAATTTATCAATCACCTGAAGCCATTTATCGAGATGGAATTGAATTAATTCAAAAAGAAAAGTTCGTAGCAGCGCAACATGCCTTTGAACAAGTAATAGAGGCTATTCCTGCAAGAGACAATGAATTACGCGCAATGTCCTTTTATTACAACGCCTATTGTGCTGGAAATCTGATGCATAAAAACACAGAGCAACTTTATTTAGATTATTTTGAGCAATATCCACAGCATAACAATGTGGGCTCGGCACGTTTTTATTTGGCTAGATATTATTTTCAGACAAAAGCGTACAAAAAATGTCTCAACCAACTCGCTTTGGTCGATTATAGCGATTTAAAAGGCGACCAACAGATTGAGTTTAACTATCGAAAAGGTTACTGTTTCTTCATCGACAGCAATTACACAGAGTCGAAAAGACACTTAGTATTGGTAAAAGATGTGGATTCAAAATACAAATCGCCCGCCACTTACTATTATTCACACATTGCTTATGCAGAGAAAAATTACGAAACAGCCCGTCTTGGTTTTGAATCGTTGAAAGATGATGAGTTTTTTAATCCAATCGTTCCTTTTTATATAATTCAGATATATCATCTTCAAGGAAAGCACGATAAGATCTTAGAAATCGGGCCGGATCTATTAGAAAAATCATCCGATAAACGTAAACCAGACATTAACCGAATGATTGGGGAGGCTTATTACAATACTAATTTATTCAAAGAGTCGATTCCTTTCTTCGACAAATACATGGAAAAAAGCACTGTGCAACCCACCAGAAACGATTTCTACCAATTGGGTTACGCAGCATATCGGACAAATCAACTCGACAAAGCCATTAAAAACTTCGCAGAAGTCACCAATGTAGAAGATTCGTTGGCACAAATTACCTTTTACCAAATTGGCGATTGTTACCTCAAACAGAACAAAAAGAACTTTGCAGCAACCGCGTTCAACGAAGCTTACAAACTCAATTTTCTTCCTAAAATAAAAGAAGATGCGTTGTACAACTATGCAAAACTTCAATACGAACTATCCACCAACCCATTTCAAAACGCCATTATCTCTTTTGAAAACTTCGCCAATGCGTATCCTAACTCAAACCACATCGACGAAGTAAACAGCTATTTAGTAGCAATATACGAAAGCACAAAAAATTACAAATCAGCGATTCTTTCCCTTGAAAAAATCAACAAAAAAGGGCCTAAACTATTGATTTCCTATCAAAGAATGACTCACTTTAGAGCATTGGAACTTTTTAACGACGACAATTTTGAAGAAGCAATTGTGATGTTCAACAAATCGCTCTCACAACCTTACAACAAAGTATTTACAGCTCAATCATACTATTGGTTGGGAGAATCTTATTATAGAACCGAAAAATACGAATCATCCATTACGACTTTAAATAAGTTTATCACTTCGCCTGGCGCGTTTGAAATGGATGAATTTATCACGGCACAATATACGATTGGTTACAGCTGGTTTAAACAAAAGAAATACAGCAATGCACTCATTGCTTTCCGAAAATTCAACGACGGCATTGACAAAGTTGACAATAAAAAAATAGTGAGTGATGCTCAAAATAGAACCGCTGACTGTTACTTTATCCAAAAAAGTTTTTCGGATGCCATCGTTTTTTACGATAAAGTAATCGATTTAAACCAATTAGATGTGGATTATGCAATGTATCAAAAAGCATTATCGCAAGGAGCAGCATCTAAAACTGACGACAAAATTGAGACGTTTAAAACGCTGATTAATAATCATCCAAAATCTAATTATGTGGATGATTCATATTTCCAATTGGCATTAGCTTATAATACTAAAGGTAATTTTCCGCAAGCAATCGAGACGTTTAACACCTTAATTGCGAAATTTCCAAACAGCCAATATCAAAAAACTGCACTGCTTGAGTTGGGATTGGTTTACAACAATACCGATCAGGTAAACAATGCGTTGACATCGTTGAAGAGAGTCGTTTCCGACTATCCAAATACCGATGAAAGCAAAAGTGCATTGATGAATATCAAAAACATCTACATGGAGAACAACAATGTAGAGGAATTTTTCAAATATGTACAAGCCATCCCATTTGCCAATATCTCTAACACAGAGCAAGATTCCATCACCTTTAAAACGGCGTACAATATCTATCTAACCAACGATTGTGATAAATCTCGCAAAGGATTTGCCGATTATATTACCAAATTCCCTAATGGATTCTTCGTTGCACAGGCATATTTCTATGGTGCTGAATGTGACATGAGAAATGGAAAATCGACAGATGCAATCAAAGGATACGAATACATCATCAACAATGCACAAGGATCGTCCAACGAAGAAAAATCGTTACTAGTGGCTGCTGGCATTGAATACACCAACAATAATTACGACAATGCGCTGAAATATTACGAGCGTCTAAAAAACATTGCCAACGAAAAAAACAACATCACCATTGCAAGTGCTGGGAAGATGAGAATATTATTCAACCAAAAGAACTACCCAGAAGCCATAAGTGCCGCCCGTGAGTTCAAGAAAATAGACAAATTGAACATCTCACAACTGGAAGAGAGTAGCTTAATCATCGTCCGTTCAGCCTTGGCAATAGACAGTTTAACCATTGCAAACAATGAATGTTTCAACCTATTAAAAAGCAAATCAGAAGCTGGCGCAGAGGCTAAATACACCGTAGCATACATTGAATTTAGAAGAGGAAACTTTGATTTAGCCGAGAAAAAAGTGTTTGAACTCATAAATGCCGATTCTCAATATGAGTACTGGGTGGCAAAATCATTTATTTTATTGGGAGATATTTACGTAGAAAAGGGCAATCTTTTTCAAGCAAAACACACCTTTAAAAGTATCATGGATGGCTATGATGGCTCGGAACGCAGTGGCGACGATATCAAAAAAACCGCTTCGGATAAATACAACGCTATTATAGAGATCGAAAACGCTCAAAACAAGCCAAAAACAAAATCTATGGACGAAATGAATGATATTAAAAACTAAGTAACATAGGTTATTTATACATTATACAAAAACAATGAAGAGCATGAAAACATATATTAGAATTTTGAGTTTAGTTTTTATCTTATTTGCAATCGGACAGCTAAAGGCACAGCCAGGAGGCGTTGTTCGAATCGCTCATGGATTTGATCCAGTATTAACAGATGCGTTTAAAATAAACACAAAAGCCGCCATTGTCGATACCGTAACCTTGCAACCAAAAATGAGTTACAACATCGAGCCGACTTTTTTCGAAACTCAATACACGCCCCTACAAATAAACCCTGCAAAAGTCTCTGGCGAACCGATTACCAGACTTTACAGGAACCTTATCAAGGTAGGGTTAGGAAACTACAATACTCCTTATTTAGAACTATTTTTGAACAATACCAGATCGTCAAAAACCGCTTTGGGGGTTCATGTAAAACACATAAATTCCACTGGATCGATCAAAGAACACGCATATGCAGGATACGCAAACAGTGAAATTGAACTTTATGGAAAACAGATTTTTTCTAAATACACCCTTGAAGGTTCTGCCGATTTCAACAGAGATCAAGTGCAATATTATGGGTATAATCCAAATGATTTTCCTGGTTTTTCGATTTCAAAAGGTGATTTGCGCCATTTGGTTAACATGATGACGTATGATGTGAAACTAAAATCGAACAACACCTCCGAATATCAATTTAAAAACAACTACCGAATAAAATACCATTACTTAGAGGACAACAACCAAAACAACGAGAATGCATTATTGATAAACAGCGAACTCTCGCAACGCGTAAAATGGCTAAAATTCACAGATTCTCAAACCATCGGAGGTACTGTAAGTTTAGATTATTTAAACAACAAATGGGATACCCTTCGCACAGGCGATTATGCATTGATAAAAATAAAACCATTTTTTGCAACCTCATACAAAGAGTATCAATTGAAAGTTGGACTTAATGCGGTAGTTCAAACAGAAACAGGAAGTAATGGTAACTTTTACGCATACCCATTTGCTGAAGCTGGTTTTACAATTATTCCAAATATCATGTCGATCAAAGCTGGAATCACAGGAGATATGGAACGATTCTCGTACCGAAAAGCGATGGAAGAAAACCCATTCTTAGGCAAGGATTTCAACCTCTCATTTCTAGATACAAAGTATAAATTTTACGCATCTTTTGAAAGCAATTTGAGTTCCACATTACAACTAAACATCTTTGGAGACGCTTCGCAAGTGAACAACATGCTGTTTTATGTAACAGATACGTTGAACCTAGTCAAAAACACATTCAACACCGTAGTTGACAATGCACAAGTAGTTCATTTAAAAGCAGATATCACCTATCGCAACCAAGAAAGATGGTGGGTAATGTTGAGCACTAACTACTACCAATACACGTTGGAAAAGGAGCAAGAATCGTGGCATAAACCTGTTTTTGACATCTCACTATTGGGACATTACAACATTCAGAACAAATTTATCATCCAAGCAAACATGTTTATGGTCAACGGAATAATTTCTAGAGGAGAAAGAGATATTAATAACCTTTGGGTAAAAAAATCGTTGGATCCAATCTTTGACATCAACCTTGGAATAGAGTATCGTTACACCAAAAACTTAGGCGCTTTTCTTAATTTCAACAACATCGTGGGTTCACGAAACTATTATCTATTCAATTACCCATCGCAACGTTTCAACTTTATGGCGGGCATAAGTTACTCATTTGGAGGAAATCAACCTACCACTAAAAACAAAAAAGCTGAATAGTTTTTAGAAAAAATAACCCCGCGCGTTGAACGGGGTTATTAATGGTCGACCTGTTTCGGGGTCGTGGGGTCTCAATACCTTATGCTAATCTGTTTTCGTTCAATGATAAAAAAACTAATTCAACAATTCATAGTACGTTTCGAGCGTTAAATTCATAATCCCCCCTATTTTCATAGATATTAGCTGATTATAAAGCTATTTGTGAAAATATTTAAATCGATAAAGGACAACAATTACTTCGAATGTGAAAATATTTGTTTCAAGAACGACTTAAATCAAAATAATTTTATACATTTGCATCGCAATTGGTTCTCATGCATAATGAGAAGTAAAAGGGAATCTCGTGAAAAACGAGAGCTGTACCCGCAACTGTAAGTTCTTTCGAGTAAAATCGGAAAGTGCGCTACAAACCACTGTTTATCTAAAAAATAAATGGGAAGGTTGCACGAGAACTAGCCAGGAGACCTGCCAACTGCAACAAATTGATAATATTGCTTCGGGAAAAAAGCAATTTGAATCAGAGGTATTCCTCCATTCAAGTTTCCTTCTTCTCGTTTGTAAATGAACTAAAATCATTATGAACGGAAAAATTGCAGTTTTCATCTTATTAAGTCTGGCTCTTCCAGAAATACACTCTCAAGCTCAAGGCGATACAGTGCGCCAACTGAAGGGTGTATCCATTGAGGCTTCTAAGGTGTCGCAGTTTACAGCCGGAATTAAAGTGATTCAGATAGACTCTACGGCTATTTTCCAGTTCAAAAATAGATCATTGGCAGACTTGCTTGTAGGCGAGAGTCCGATTACCATAAAAAGTTATGGAGCAGGATCGTTGGCAACTACTTCGTTTAGAGGAGGAAGTGCTTCGCAAACCGCTATTCTGTGGAATGGGTTTAACATCAACAGCATCAGCAACGGCCAACTTGACTTATCGTTAGTTCCCATTGGTTCGTCCACCAACATCACCATACAGTGTGGAGGCGTGGGTGCACTTTGGGGAAGTGGAGCCATGGGAGGCGCTATTCATCTAAACAGCAGTCCAGAATTCAACACAGGATTAAACATTGATTATGGAATATTTGGCGGAAGTTTTCACACATTGGGACAAAATTTAACCCTAAAATATGGAAATAACAGAATCTCTTCCTCACTGGCATACATAAACAACTACGCTGGGAATGACTTTAATTATTCAACCACCGACCGTGATGGAAAAAACATCATCCAATCCCAACAAAATTCTGCAAATAGAGGTGTTGGAATTCTCAACAACAATCACTTTCTTATCTCAAAAAACCAACAATTGAGTCTCTCTATTTGGCTACAACAAAATAGCAGAAATGTACCTCCTACCCTATTAGAAAATCAAAGTTTTAAGAAACAAGAAGATCAATCTCAACGAATTTCTGCAGATTGGCAGTTGATTTACAAAAAAACCACCACCCATGTTAGAGTCGGTGCTTTTAGAGATGTATTAAATTACAAGGACTCATTATCCGGAATAAATGACACTTCATTATCCACATCCCTGGTTGGCGAAGTAGAGACAAAATGGACAATAAATTCCCAACATTCATTTAATTTCGGAATCAACTACTCATTTATGAGAGCCGAAACTAGCGGTTACCCTTGGTCGCCTGAGCGAAATAGCACGTCGTTGTTTGCATCCTATCAGTATCAAAGCAAGCATAAAAGACTGATTATCAGCAATACTGCACGGCAAGAATTTATCACTAATCAAGAAATTCCATTCACCTATTCTACTGGAGCAATCTATCACTTTACCAATTATTTATCCGCCAAAGCGAATATAAGCAAGGTATATAGAATTCCAACCTTTAACGATTTGTATTGGAATCCGGGTGGAAACCCCAATTTACTCCCCGAAGATGGATTTAGCGAAGAGATCGGCTTACAACTAATTAAATCAATCAAGAAAGTTTCGATAAATCACGAAATCACTTACTTTAATAGAGACGTAAACAATTGGATTATGTGGCTACCCTCCGCAAGTTTTTGGGCACCACAAAACATTCTTTCAGTTTGGAGTAGAGGGTTAGAAACGCAAACAAAAATAGCTTACAACCTCAAAAAACTATCTTTCCAACTGGCATTTAACACCAACTATATTTTATCAACCAATCAAAAAGCATCCAGTGCAAACGACCAATCTGTGGGAAAACAGTTAATCTATGTTCCTATGTACAGCGGCGGAGCTCGGTTTTTAGTCAATTACAAATATCTTTCGCTCACCTATCGCCACCAATACACGGGATATAGATATATTTCTACCGATCACTCATCATACTTAACACCTTACGACCTTGGAAGTGTAAGAGTAGATGCAAAAAAAGAATTTAGCAAATATCAACTGAGTGGATTTTTTGCCATCGAAAATCTTTGGAATAAATCGTATCAAATAATATCCAACAGGGTCATGCCTTTGAGGTATTATTACATTGGAATTTCAATTAATTACAAACAAAAATCACAATAAAATGAGAATTAAATTTACAATCTTAGTCACTTTTTTATTAGCAGCTATGCTAACTGTAACAAAAGGACAAACCGTATCCACGTTTGAAAGTCTTACTTTGAATACAAACAGTTTTTGGAACGGATCCTCTCAACCTCTCGGCACTTCCTTTGAAGACGGAAATGCATCGTTTGTAAACCAATACGACACTGCTTGGGGCGGAATGTGGTCGAGTGGATGGGCTTACAGCAATGTAACCGACTCAACTACTGCTGGATACCTAAACATGTATGCCGCAAGAACTGGTGGGGGCTATGATGGTTCGTCCAATTACGCAGTAGGTCAAGTAGACTCATACAATCAAGTGAATCCTAAAATCAAGCTTTCACCTGCAGCGCGTGGTAAAATGGTAAGTGGCGCTTATTTCACCAATGGAACATACTCAGCAATCAGCATGCGAGATGGCGATACGTACGCTAAAAAATTTGGGGGTGTAACTGGCAACGATCCAGATTGGTTTAAAATAGTGGTTAGAAAGTGGTTTGGTGGTGTTTTAGCCAACGACAGTGTTGAGATATTCTTGGCCGATTTTCGTTCGGATAACAACGACGAAGATTACATCCTTACACAATGGCAATGGGTTGATTTAACATCCTTGGGAAACGTTGACAGTTTGACATTCTCTATGAGTTCAAGCGATGTAAGTATTGCCGGAATAAACACCCCTCTTTTTTTCTGCATGGACAATTTCAGCACCACCGAACAATGTGTTGGAATAGCAAAATCGACAAAAAACCCTTTGGTTTGCACGTTTCCAAACCCAGTTCAAAATCAACTAACCATCGATACGCAAATAAACGATGAGAAATCAATCAATATTTTTGACCAAACGGGAAGATTAATCTTTGCGACTCGTACCCATGAGATGATTACTACCTTAGATTTAAGCACTTTTAGCAAAGGAGTTTATCTCTTAAAAATTGAAGGAAATCATATCAATTATTCTCAGAAAATAATGAAACAATAATGAAAAGACTGCTATCTGTACTTACTGTTTTTTTACCGCTGTTAGCAGTGGCCCAATTTGCTCCATCCGTGGGGCAATTGGGCACCACAGCGATTCATGCCGACAGCTCAATTTTTACAAACTGGGCTAACGGATGTATTATTTCAAGAGGGCCGCAAAACATCTCAGCACCAGCCATTGGGGTTACGACCGTGGGCGACTCTTTGAGTGCAATTGGCAAAGCAGGAGAAAATGGCGTGGTAAGTTTGGGTGATGGTGGTTTTGCACTATTAACTTTCAGCCGATCGATTACCAATGGTGAAGGTTGGGATTTTGCAATATTTGAAAACTCATTCAGTGATGATTTTTTAGAACTTGCATTTGTGGAAGTAAGTTCGGATGGAATCAACTATGTTCGTTTTCCCGCCACTTCAAATACGCAAGACACATTGCAAGTAGATGGTTTTGGCGTAGTAGATGCAACAAAAATAAATAACTTTGCAGGAAAATACCGAGCTACTTACGGAACTCCTTTTGATTTAGAAGAGTTAATCTCATCTCCCCTTTTAGACATCAATGCCATCACGCATATTAAAATCATCGATGTAATTGGCTGTATCAATCCAGTTTACGCAAGTCTGGATCACTTCGGGAGTATCATCAACGAACCATGGCCAACACAATTCCCTTCGGGAGGTTTTGATCTGGACGCCGTGGGAGTAATTCACCAAGCTCCTCTTTCGGTAAGTGAAACACAAATTACAAATCACGTTGAAATCTACCCAAACCCAGCAAAAAATTATATTCAAATAAAATGCAATAATCAAAGAATATCTAGGGTAAAGATTACAAATACGGCTGGATTGACTCTTTTGGATGAACAAAATCAAGAAAACTTGACAAAAATTGATGTGTCACAATTCGAAAAAGGGGTATACATTGTAAGCGTTGAAATAAATGGAATATTCGTGAATAGGAAGATGATCATCGCCTATTAAAAGCAGAAAAAATATGAAAAAAAGTTCTATAAAACTAGTTGTAATTCTCATTCTTGTCGCCATTTCCACTGGGTTATCATCGTGCAAAAGCGATAAACCAGAAATAAAAAATGAGTCAACAACCATAATCAGTGCAAACTCTATCTACATCACCAACGAAGGCAATTTTCAATTTGGCAATGCCTCCATCAGTTATTACAATCCAACGGACAATGCAGTAGTAGAAGATATTTTCAAAGCCAACAACCAACGCAATTTAGGCGATGTTTGCCAATCGATGACCTATTTTAATGGCAATTATTACATTATATTAAACAATTCGCATACAATTGAGATCGTAAATGCAAACACATTCCAATCATCGGGAGTTATTACCGGGTTTAATTCGCCTCGCTATTTGTTGCCAATTAATAACTCCAAAGCGTATGTTACCGATTTATATCACAACAGTATTTATATTGTAAATTTATCCAACAACGAAATTTCAGGCAATATCAATTGCAACGGTTGGTCGGAAGCCATTACCTTAAATACTGGAAACGTCTTTGTAACCAATGTTTACCGCAACAAGATATATGTAATCAATCCTCAGTCGGATCAGATTACCGATAGTATTGCAACCGCTTATGGTGGAAACTCGATCATAGAAGATAAAAATGGCAAACTATGGACGTTGTGTAATGGAAACAATACAGAAGCCGGAGGATTATTCCAACTAAATCCAAACACAAAATCAGTAGAAACAAGTTTTTATTTTCCACAGGGAGAAAATCCGAGTAGGTTGAGAATAAACCGAACAAACGACACCCTGTATTGGATAAATCAAGCCATATTTAGGATGCCAATTAATTCATCCACAATGCCATCGACGCCCTTTATTACTTCGATAGATAAAAATTTCTATGGGTTGGGAATTGACCCAAACACGAACGAAATTTACGTTTCTGATGCTGTGGATTATGTTCAAAAAGGGGTAGTTTACAGATATGCAAGCAATGGAGTTTTGGTAAATAGTTTTAGAGCAGGCATTATTCCTGGTGATTTTTATTTTAAATAAAGAGAAAACAAATTAGCTCATAGTTTATTTTACCCCAAGATAAATTGCCCCTCCAATATTATCTCTAACTGCACCGGTGACCTCTTTGATACAGTTTACAGTTTGATGCATTCTCAAAACGCCTAAAAAGGCGAAGATGATTGCCTCTTTAAAATTAACCAGCTGAATCTCTGGAACTACCACTTGGCAGGCAGTATGTGCTTTAATTCTCGAAATTAAATGACCATTTAAAGCGCCACCTCCGGTAATCAATAATTTTTTCTCCGCATTGGAAGCAATCGACCTCGAAACCACAACTGCAATATGCTCACATACAGTGGCTAATATGTCTGGAACTGAAATTTCGAATTGATTAATTAAGGGAATAAAGTATTTAAACACATACTCTTTTCCGAGTGATTTCGGGTAAGGAGTGTGGTAATATTCAATATCATTCAACGATTTCAAGAGAGACTGGTGAACTTGTCCGCTGGCAGAGATATTTCCATTTTCATCAAAGAGCAAATTGATGGTCGAAGCATAATAATTTAACAACATATTCGCTGGCGCCACATCCCAAGCAACCCGTTTATCGGCATTATCAAAAGAGATATTACAAATGCCTCCAATATTTAAGCAATAATCATAATTAGAAAAGAGCAATTTATCGCCAATGGGGACCAATGGTGCACCTTGACCTCCAAACGCCACATCGGTCGATCTAAAATCGCAGATTGTATCGATTCCACACTCAGCAGCAATGGAAGCTCCATCGCCAATTTGTGCCGTATATCCTAATTCGGGGCGATGAAAAATAGTATGACCACTAGAGCAGACAAAATCTACTTGCAATTTATTTTTGTCAATAAAAGCATGGACAAGTTTCCCAAAATGATGTCCTAAGTGAACATGCAATTGCCATAAATCGTTCCCACTAAAAGAATCCGCTTCAGACAACTGAGTCCGCAACGAAGCGTTGTAATCGATTGTTTCGGCAGCTAATATTTCAAAATCCCAATTGCCGTTGACTAAGGAGAACTTACAGCAAGCTAAATCCAATCCATCCAAGGAGGTTCCAGACATGAGTCCAACCACTACATATTCGTTCTTAATCATAATTGAGGGAGTAAAGTTTCTAACTTAATACCACGAGAGCCTTTTAGTAAAATATATGAATTTGATAAGGCATGAGTTTCAAAATAAACCAACGCCTGTTCGGGAGTTGAAAAAGCAATGCCTTTGCTTTGATGATGTGTTTTTACAAACTCATCGCCCACATAGTAAATATCAACATCAGAAGTCGCATTCATAGTTTCGATGATCAATGCATGTTCCTGTTGACTATACTCTCCCAGTTCGCGCATTTCGCCTAATATAGCAACTTTTTTGACTTTATTAAGCGACAAAAAATGTTCGATGGCTACTTTCATACTCGATGGATTTGCATTGTAGGCATCCATAAATATTTCATTCCTTTCGGTTTTCAACAATTGAGAGCGATTATTTGAAGGGACATACTCTTTGAGCGACTTTTGGATGTCAGAAAAATCAATTTTAAAATATCGAGCAATGGCAACCGCGGCTAAAATATTGGGTAAATTATAAGTTCCAATTAAATTAGTTTCAAATATCCGACTTGCATTGGGAATGTTTACAGACAAAAAAGGGTCCTTCTGATCAATATCTCCGACCAAAAAACCAGATTTAGTTCCATAAACTATTCGTTCAACGCCATCAGAGAGTTCCATCAGCAAATCATCATTCCCATTAACGAACAATACCCCATTGCGTTTACTAATTGAGTCATAAAGAGCTTTCTTTGTATTAATAACACCTTGCAAACCACCAAATCCTTCGAGGTGGGCGCTTCCAATATTTGTTATAATTCCAAAATCGGGGTTTACGATATCACACAGTTCTTGAATTTCTCCGGGATGATTTGCGCCCATTTCAACCACTGCAATTTCATCATCCATGGCAATAGATAACAAGGTAAGTGGCACGCCAATGTGGTTATTAAAATTACCCTTTGTGAAGGCAACTTTATACTTTGCCATAAGCAAATGGCTAATGAGCTCTTTGGAGGTGGTTTTTCCGTTAGAACCTGTAATTCCGATAACAGGAAAATTAATTTTTGATCGGTGGTAAGCTGCCAACAATTGGAGCGTTTCCAACACAGAATCTACTAATACAATATTGGGATGTACATTAGCGGCATCATCAGAAACAACATAAGCAGCTCCCAACTCAAGGGCTTTATGGGCAAATGTATTTCCATCAAACGATTCTCCGTGAATACAAAAGAAGATACAACCAGGAGAAATAGTTCGGGTATCGATGCAAACCGAAGGATGTTTTAAAAAGAGAAGATATAAATCGGGAATAAGCATAAAGAATTATTTTTTATACAAACTTAATAAAAAAACCAATGTAAAAAATAGGCATTAAATAAAAAAGGTACCTCAAAAAATGAGATACCTTTTCATATCAGTTGACTGGCAACTAAATGTATTATTTTCTATTTGCAACTGGCGAACCAAGTCTAACCATTGCACAACGGAATCCGATATAATCAGTAGCTTCTTCTTGATCGAGGAATCTACGATTTCCAGCACTAGCCCAATATTGAATATCTTTCCACGAACCACCTTTGTATACACGAGTTCTGTCGTTTACCAAAGAGTTGTTTTGTACATCATTCGATTTCGATTTATTATTCACATCAGTACTATACATTTTATTCGTTGAATTTGCATCAGAAGATTGCCAAGTTTGAGTTTTGTAGTTACTAGCCCAATCTCCATCTACGTAGTTGATATTATCAGCTTTACGATAATTTCTACGTCTACTAATTTTATAATCATTTTTATCTGAAGCTTCAACCATAGGAACATTTCCGATAGAATCGCGTTCAGCAACTTCGTCATTTTCGTATTGTTTAGTACTATAAACATTTCCACGGAAAGGGCGGAACTCATTCACTTCATCGCTAGAAGTTGCACGATATACATCCATTACCCATTCAGCAACGTTACCACCCATATTGTATAAGCCATAATCGTTAGGCCAGTATGAGTAAACAGGAGCCGTAATATCAGCAGCATCGTTTAGTGCACCAGCAACTCCCATCATATCACCTCTACCACGACGGGTATTTGCAACGAAGTCGCCATAGAATTTATTATCATCAGTACGAGTAATATGACCATTCCAAGGATAGATTCTACGTTCTAAAGTACGTTCTTGAATAGAGTTACCAATTAAACCTAGAGCAGCAAATTCCCATTCAGCTTCGGTAGGTAGGCGGTAATTAGGAAGAAGGATTCCATCTTCCATTTTCACATTTCTAAACTCACCCGTAACGATATTTTGCAAACGACTTTCGCCATTGCCTTCATATTCGGAATAAGTTAAGTATGCATCTGTGCTGAAGTAACCTTCGGCAGTAGGTTCAGGGACAAGATTGATAATCCCTTGTTCTACAAGAATCATCTCGTTTACACGGTCTGTTCTCCATGAAGCATATTTGGTTGCTTGTGCCCAAGAAACACCTACTACAGGATATTCGCGGTAAGCAGGGTGACGTAGATAATAATCTACATAAGGTTCGTTATAAGCAAGTTTGTTACGCCAAACAAGAGTATCAGGAAGAGCTTGACGATATACAACTGCTAAATCAGCAGGCATAAACACTCTATAAATCCAATGAAGATACTCTAAATAGTCTAAGTTTCTAATTTCAGCTTCGTCCATGTAAAATGAGGAAACAGTAACTCTACGAGGATTGTTATCCCAGTCGCCCATTACATCTTGTTCCGCACGTCCCATAGTAAATGTACCCCCTTCGATAAGGACTAAACCAGGTCCAGTCATTTGCTCGTCGAAAGGTGCAACTTCAAATCCGCCGTTTGAAGCATTGTTATACTCCCAACCGGTTGTACTTGAAGCTTCGTTGTTTCGGCACGATGTCAATCCAGAGATAAAAATCAATGAAATGACTGTTACGATTAATAATTTTGATTTACTCATGTTGCTCCTAATTTTATGAATTTGATTGCAAATATAATACAATTATTGTTTATTAACTAAAAAGATGGACAATTTATTGCACGAACCCTACGTTTTTTGCTCGGACACTTGAATTGATAAACGAATGAGATCTCATGTGCGCCCCCAGTTACATTCGTTAGTTTTGAGACAGTTAAGTCGTAAGTATACCCAAATTTAAAGGATTCTTGTTGAACTCCAAATAGGATAATAAAAGCATCCGCATTTTGAAAGTTTTGACGGAACCACATCCCTGCAACGAATGGAAAACGATTAAAATAGAATCCATAGTTAAGTTGTTGGAACGCCATTTGTTGCTGGAAAAGAATATTTGGAGAGATACTAATGTCATTGATGGATCTTGCACGGCGACTTTTTCGACGAATATCGAATACGTATCCTGCGTGTGCTGTGAATTTCCTTGGAATTTTACTAATGCTAATAAATCCCTCTTCTGGTTCGGTAAGATGATGAACAGCAACGCCTCCAAAGAAATTTTCGGAATATCCTAAAATACCTGCTGAAAAATCAGCGTATCCTTTGGTTAAAGTCCCTGGACGTTGTTCGTTTGTTTGATATACAAAACCATACTTTTCGTCGATCATATCGCCAAAAGTAAGTTTATCCCAGTTTAATGATTTCTGTTGATAGGTTGCCTGAAGAGCAGCACGCATCGAAAATTTTCTACTTACATCTATCTTATAGGAGTACATAGCACTGATGCTGTTGGTGTTAATTGTCCCTTGACCTGCACGGTCGCCCATAAATAATAGACCAACTCCTCCAGATAATTTGTCGAAATGTTGATCATAACCTGCACTATAGGTTACAAATGTACCTGTAATAGAAGGCCATTGGTCACGAAAGTTTAATACAACTCTCGGACAAACCGCAGAACCCGCAAAAGCAGGGTTTAAATAGATTGGGCTGGCATAAAACTGAGAGAATTGCGGGTCTTGAGCCTGCAACTTTCCAATATAAAATATTGAAAATAAGATAATTACGCCCTTACAAAGTTGTTTTCTTGTCATATGTTGCCTACATTTAAGAGTACAATAATACAATTAATTTTTTAAATTCACAAATTTTGTTTTATTTTTCTAAGATTATTAAATCTGATCTTTGAAATCTAACTCAAAATTAATTTTTTAATATTTCATTTCACCACCCATTCGTTTTTAACGAAAAAAACAATTAAAAAGTTCCATATTCGTAACTATAATTTTTATTTAAACGAATTCTAAGTTAAATAAAGTCAATTATTGATGATTAAACACTTATGCACACGATATAAAATCTTTTAAAATAGTATATTTGCAAGCAATAAAGAACATTTTTTTGTGTTATAACCAACAATTACTAACAAGACGATATATGAGAATAAAACATTGGGTTGTACTTGTATTTTTTTTACAAATACTTTTCTTGTCATCTAAAACCATAGGTCAAGCGACTATCATCAAAGACTCTATCGTTTGGGAATCACCGGAGGTTACTACTATTTCTAAAGATTTATCTTTTTCCTCGCTACGCTTTAATAAAGGCATCTTTCTTCAAGCAGACCATACCATTCCCTATTACTCTTCTAAAATAGCTACGTCTAATTATGGAACTATTGAAAAAATCAGAATAATCAATTTCACCACCGCTCCCCTTACTCCGGCAGAAGAGAGTGCGATTAAGAATACTATTTCAAGTCAAAAAATCGACTCGCTATCCTTTAATGCATCGGTTTATCAAGAGAGAAAGAAATCGTTTATCTCCCTTACTTTTTGTCCGATTATCATCAACAAACTCACCCAGCAAAAAGAAAAAATAGTAAATTTCGAAATTGAAATCACCACGACCCCAAAATCGCAAGCCAAAGGGCGGACGTATGTCACAAACTCAATTTTGGCAACTGGCAATTGGAGAAAAATTAACACCTCCAACGATGGGGTTCATATAATAAGGAAGCAAGACATTATTAATATGGGATTAACCCCTTCAAATACAGATCCGTCGCAAGTTGCTATTTTTGGCAACGGTGGCACACCTATTCCAGAAAACAACGAAACTCCTCGACTGGACGATGTTCAGGAATGTGCTGTTTTTGTTTATGGCGGCGGCGATGGCAGTTTTGACAACGATGATTACATCCTTTTTTATTCAAAAAGTCCGGTGGGTTGGACGTATAATCCAGATAGTTTTCAATTTAAGTATCAGAAAAATACATTTAGCGATTACGCCTATTTTTTCATCACATTCGATCCTTCCATAGGGCAAAAGAAGAGAATTCAAACCGCTTCTGCAATCACAGACCCAGTTACCAAAAATATCACGCAGTACATTCGTTATTTTTCGTACGAGAAAGAGCGTGTCAACTTAGTTAAATCGGGAAGCGACTGGTTGGGGGAAACATTTGATGTGACCACATCTTATACGTTCCCTTTTAAAATTTCGAATTTAGATCTCACCAAACCTTTAAAAGTGGGGATAAAAGCAGCTTCAAAAGCTTCTCAATCTGGCAGTTTTGGGATAAATATTGGAGGGGCGACTCAAATGATGTACATTGAGGGCACAACTCAAGGTCAGATTAAAGCCGTTGAAAAGTATTCTGATTTTAATTTCACTCCTAGTTCAACCAATGTAAATCTAACCATCAATTACACAAAACCCTCTACCATTGCAATTGGCTGGCTAAATTACATTACAATGGTTGCGGAGTGTAATCTTTCGCACACTGAATCTCAACTAATTATTCACTCTACCGACACTATCGGCACTTCCGATGTTTTGGAATACACCATTAGCAATGCAGCCTCCTCAAAAGTTTGGGATATTACGGATTTCAACAACATAAAAGAACTTCCAACTCAATTAAATGGAAACAGTCGTTCATTTGTTTCGAGAGCAGACACAACACACCATTTTGTGAGTTTCAATGGTCAGAGTTACCACTCAATTCAATACGTTGGAGTGGTTGAAAATCAAAATCTTCATGGACTTCCACCGTCAAACATGGTAATTATTGCCCATCCAAACTTTTTATCAGAAGCAAATCGGTTGAAACAATTTCACGAAACCAGTCGTGGGTTGACGGTTCAAGTGGTCACGCCGGCTGAAATCTACAACGAATTTGGCAGTGGTTCACCAGATATTGTCGCCATTCGAGATTTTTCAAAGATGTGTTACGATAAATTTGGTCCCGCTACCTTTAAATACCTATTGATGTTTGGAGATGCATCGTACGATTATAGAAACACGCTCGGATTGGGCCAAAACTTTGTGCCGACATACGAAAACGAGAACTCTACCAATGAATACACCTCATATTCCTCCGATGATTTCTTTGGATTGTTGGATGACAACGAAGGACAAAACTGTGTTGGATTGTTAGACATTGGGATCGGTAGATTTGTGGTAAAATCGTCGTCAGAAGCTCGTAACATGGTAGACAAAACAATATTGTACTGCCAGAAAAGTGATTTAATGCGATCCAACCCAAGTATCATCTCCAATTTAGGAGATTGGCGAAACAATGTTACCATTATTGCCGACGATCAGGATGGGAATACACATCTATCTACAGCTTATAGATTGTCGAAAATTATCGAAGAGCGTTATCCTATCTTCAACATTGATAAGATATTTTTCGACGCATATCCACAAGTATCAAACTCTGGTGGCCAACGTTACCCTGATGTTGAGAACGCAATCAATGAGCGAATGAGAAAAGGAACCCTATTGATGAATTACGTAGGTCACGGTGGTGAAGTTGGCTGGGCACACGAAAGAGTGTTGAGAATTTCCGACATCAACTCGTGGCAAAACAAATACAACTTACCTGTTATGCTTACCGCCACGTGCGAATTCACCAGATATGATGATCCAGAGAGAGTATCAGCTGGGGAACTTGTTCACTTAAATCCCAACGGTGGAGCAGCGGCTTTGTTAACAACCTCGCGCATCGCTTGGAGTAGCACCAACGAGTTTTTATGCATTAATTTTTACAACAACGCTTTTGAGAAACAGAGCAACAACGAGTATTACACATTGGGCGACTTAGTTAGAGTCACCAAAAATTTAGATGCAGGCAGCTGGGCAAATCTAAGGAACTTTTTACTGATAGGCGACCCATCGATTGCATTTGCATTTCCAAAATACAAGGTAAAAACAACACAAATCAACAGCAATCCAGCGAAAAAAGCAGATTTAAAAGGGTTAAATTTAGCTCCATCTTCAACATTATCAAACGATACCAAAACGAATCCAGATACGTTGAAAGCGTTATCGCTCTCGACCATTAAAGGAATTATCACCGATGATTTTGACAACAAACTCACTACTTTTAATGGAGAAATAAATGTGACAGTTTATGACAAACCTTCTACCATTACCACTTTAGGAAACGATCCGGATAGTCCGACAAGTTCGTTTAGTTATCAAAAAAACATGGTATTTAAAGGAAAAGCAAAAGTAATAAATGGAGATTTCGAAGTATCGTTTATCGTTCCAAAAGATATTAGCTACAACTATGGGTATGGAAAAATTAGTTACTATGCAAAATGTGACACAGCCGATGCCAGTGGCTATTTTTCGAACATTATAGTTGGCGGATATAGCGATAATCCAGTCGTTGACAACAATCCTCCAGATATTCATTTGTATTTAAATGATGAGAACTTTGCAAACATGAGCCTTACCAACGAGAATCCACAAATGATTGCAAAAGTAGCTGACTCATCGGGAATTAATATCATGGGAAACACCATTGGGCACGATGCCGTAATTACCTTAGACCAAGAGACGGATAAGTGTATTGTGATTAATGATTATTTTGAAACGGAGGTAAATAGTTACCAAAAAGGCACTTTTAAATATCCTCTAAAAGATCTGTCGGAGGGAAAACATACGCTCACGTTTAAGGTTTGGGATATTCTAAACAATTCATCCGAAAAAACCATCGAGTTTACCGTGGTTAGAGAAGCTGAACTTTCGTTAGATCATGTCTTAAATTATCCAAATCCATTTACCACTCAAACCAATTTCTATTTTGAGCACAACCAACCAGAAACAGCCATGGATGTGAAGATTCAGATTTTTACAATCACGGGGAAATTGGTAAAAACAATTTTACAAAACACCCAGATGAATGGATTTAGATCTGAAGGTATTTTGTGGGATGGTACCGATGATTTTGGAGATAAAATAGCAAAAGGAATATACTTATACAAACTTTCAGCAAGAACAGCTACAGGCAAACAATCCGAGAAAATTGAGAAATTGGTGATTCTTTGACAGTTAACAGTGATCAGTTAGCAGTTAACAGTTAACAGTTAGCAGAGCATCCCGAATTTTTTCAAAATTCGAGGATCTACGAAAGCTCGACTGAAACACAGTTAGCAGTTATCAGTTATCAGAGCGTAGCTCGACCAAAATACAGTTAACAGTTAACAGTTAGCAGAGCATCCCGAATTTTTTCAAAATTCGAGGATCTACAAAAGCTCGACCGAAAGAGTTTTTTTGAAAAAACAAAAAGATTTTCTTTGCTCCCTTTAGGGCTGGGGCGAACAAAGAAAATCAGGGAAGAGGAAGAACAGTTAACAGTTAGCAGTGATCAGTTATCAGAGCGAAGCTCGACTGAAATACAGTTAACAGTCATCAGAGCGTCCCGATTTTTTTCAAAATCTCTCCGCCGCGGCGGATTTAAAATTCGGGACGCGGTCTTTTCACTTTTCACACTTTGGTCACTGAACTTCCTCCACCCTCGCTTTGCGCTCCCAGCTACTCGGGCACTTCGCCACTTGGTCACTTTCCCCAGATTTCTTTCACTTTGCTAAATTTATTTTCTATTAATTGAAATAACATGTCATCAAAAATTGAGGAATCAACAATAATAATAAAATAAAATCGTTAACTTTGCACTTAATAATTAATTACTGAAAACACAGAAACAGAATGTTTATCATGACAAAGAGATTATATTTTATAGTTCTATTCTCATTAATAGCAACCTACGGCTTTTCTCAGAATACAAAAATAAAAGAGGGACAATTAAACGCCATTACCACAGCTGTTCCTTTTTTACAAATCACACCTGATGCTCGTAGTGGAGCCATGGGAGATGTTGGTGTAGCTACTTCTCCTGATTATAGTTCACAATTTACAAACCCATCAAAATACGTTTTCTCTCCCAAAAAATTTGGAATTGGTGTAAGTTATACTCCATGGATGAAAAAATTGGTTAGCGACATCAGCATGCCTAGCATCATGGGATATTACAAACTCGACAAAGCAAACGTTATTTCTGGATCATTGCGATATTTCACTTTGGGAAATATTACTTTTACCGACGATCAAGGCAATAGCAATGGGGATTATAAACCTCATGAATTTACCTTTGATGCAAGTTGGAGTAGATTATTGACCAAACGATTATCCATGGGCGTTACTGCTCGCTACATATACTCAAACCTCACCTTAGGTCAGAGTGTTGGCGGACAAGATACGCGTGCTGGACAATCGATTGCGGCAGATCTTTCGTTGTATTATCAAAAACCTATCAATATTGCCGGTATCGAAAAATCGACTTTTTCATTTGGAACCAACATTTCCAATATCGGAGCAAAAATTGCGTACACAGAGACGACTCGTAAGGATTTTATTCCAACGAATCTTAGAATTGGTACAGGTTTAAGTTTAGACATCGACGAACACAACACCTTTAATATTGGTTTGGATTTCAACAAATTATTAGTTCCAACCCCTCCTATTTACGCATTAGATTCAGTGGGAGGTCCATTAAAAGATCCTGCTGGAAATTATGTAATTGGTAGTGGAATGGATCCAAATGTTTCTATTGTAAATGGGATGATTCAATCGTTTTACGATGCTCCGGGTGGTGCTTCCGAAGAATTAAAAGAGATAAACATCGGCATTGGCGCTGAGTATTGGTACGAGAAACAATTTGCGGTTAGAATAGGTTACTTTTTTGAAGACAAAACCAAAGGAGCTCGTCAGTTCTTCACATTTGGAGCTGGTTTGCGTTACACTACTTTTGGATTAGATGTCTCCTATTTAGTTTCAAATCAACAAAATCCTTTGGCAAACACGTTACGTTTCACCTTGAGTTTTGATTTTGACATGCTAAACGGTCAAGACAGCAAACCTTCAATGAGATAATGATGCGAATAGGTTTTGGATTCGATACGCACCAATTGGTAGAAAATCGCCCATTAGTAATTGGCGGAATGACCATCGATCATTACAAAGGTTCGCTGGGACACTCCGATGGTGATGCTCTGATTCATTCTATCTGTGATGCAATCTTGGGCGCAATGGGATTGGCAGACATTGGCACTCATTTTCCCGACTACGATCCAAAACTCGAAGGAATAGACAGCAAAATTATTCTAAAGCAAACGATGGCGCTGATGAAAAAGGAAGGATATGTAATCAATAACATAGACACCACCATCGTCCTCCAAAAACCAAAACTGATGCCCCACATCGATGCCATGAAAGATATTTTATGCCCAATATTATCCATCGAAAAAAATTGCTTAGCCATCAAAGCAAAAACCTCCGAAAAGATCGGATTCATCGGTCGAGAAGAGGGAATTTCTACGTATGCAGTAGTGCTGTTGGAGAACAGTTAGCAGTGATCAGTCAACAGTTAACAGTTAGCAGTGATCAGTTAACAGTGATCAGTGATCAGTTAACAGTTAACAGTTAACAGCGCGTAAGCGACGATGCGCGTAAGCGTGGATGCGCGTAGCGTGGCTAAAAGAGTTTTGCCACGTCTGCCGCGGCGGATCACGAATTTACACGAATTTATAGTAACCTTTGTCGCTGGTCTGATTACATCAGCCTAATTTCCACGAACCGAAGGAAGGCGAAGCCAATTTTCGGAGCGCGTAAGCGTGGATGACGCGTCCCGATTTTTTTCAAAATTCGAGTCCCGTTAACGAGGATTAAAAGATTGGCAAATCAGCGACAAAAAAAATCATCGCATCGCGCATCGCCGCTTTGCGCTCTCGGCCACTCCCGAAAAAACAGTCCGCCAGTTGGCGGATCATTTTTTTTCGAGGATCCACGAAAAATCACAATCCGCAAATAGGCGGATTTATTTTTCGGGATTAGTTACCCGGCCACTTCCCCCACCTACTTCTTCGTTTTCCGAACTCTCTTGAGTGTCAATAAATTCATGGAATTATTCCCCAACCCATCGATGTTGTTTTGCACCAATCGCATCACTTGATCGTAATACAGAATCACCACGGGGGCTTCGTCCATGAGAATGCTGTCCATTTTTTGGTAAATTCTGAATCGCAGGGAATCGATGATTTCTACTTGAGATTGCTGGTAAAGTTTGTCAAATTGGAGGTTTGAAAAGTGTGTGTAATTTGGACCATCGGGACAGAAATTTTGAGTACTGAAGAGTGATAGATAGTTTTCAGCATCTGGATAATCGGCAATCCAAGATCCTCTAAAAAAGGGTAGTTTTGATTGTGAAATCATTTCGCGTTGAGTTGCTGGTGGATTTACTTCTATTTTTAAAGTAATTCCAATTTTACTCAGTTCATGCTGAATGTACTGGCAAAGATCTAAATACGATGCCGAAGCCGAAAGTGTAATGGCGGGCATTCCTTTTCCGTTGGGATAACCCGCTTTGGAAAGCAATGCTAACGCTTTTTGTGGCTGATAATCATATCCTTTCACCACCGAAGAGTCAAACGAAGGCAAACCTTGAGGAACCATGCCCGCATACGCTGGAGTTCCGATGTTGTTTCGCAAAAATCGAATCATCTTTGCCCGATCAAATCCATAGTTAATGGCTTGACGTACCTCTTTGATAAGCAGTGGATTATCGGATTTGCTTTTGGATTTATCCATCAAAAAACCCAAATATTCGGTATTTAAATAGGGATGAGTGAGCAATTGAAATTTTGTGGTATATTTTGGATTCAGTTTTCCGGAAGAAGACAACAGTTCGTCTTTGTAACTGGCGTCAATTCCCGAAAGGAAATCAAGATTTCCCTTTACAAACTCCATAAATACGGATTGTTTATCGACAATAAAACTGATTGCAACTGCATCAAGATGAGGTAATCTCACTTCGTTTTCAAATTCAAAATAGTCAGGGTTTTTAGCAAGCACTAATTTCACCCCTTCTTTCCAATATTTAAACTTAAACGGACCTGTTCCCACTGGGTGACTTCGATAATCTTTGCCATATTTTTCGACCACTTCGTGCGCTACCACCGAACAGTATTGCATGGTCAGAATTCCCAAAAATGGTGGAAATGATTTGTGCAAACGAATCTGCAAAGTAGTATCATTTATAGCATCTATGGCCGATTTTCCGTATTGATTGGTATCGATATTTGCAAAAACCCACTTTCCAGAAGAAGCCGTAAGAGGATCGAGAATGCGATTAAAACTGTAAACGAAGTCGCTGGCCACCACTTTTCGAGGAGTGGGAAAAGAGTAAAACTCAGTTTGGTGAAAAGTGACGTCGTTGCGTAAGAGAAAGGTATACGTTTTTCCATCTTCGCTGATGGTCCACGATTTGGCAATGGCGGGTGTTATTTTCATGGAATCATCCAATTGCACCAAGCCGTTGTAAAGTTGATTGCAAGCCCATATCACCGCTTGATCGCGAGCAAAAGCAGGATCTAACGTGCCAATTCCTGCCGATTCGTTGTATTTGAATACTGTTTTGTCGCCATGATCGATTTTCGATGTACACGAAACAAAAGCGATTAATAATAGGAGTGCAAGATATTTTTTATTTTTCATTTTTATATATTTCCTTAAATCCGCAAACAAATTATTTTTTTCAATCAATGTTTTATCAAAAAATGAAAACTAATTTACTTCGAAGATTTTTCTTTTTTAGTGTCACTTTTGTCTTGATACAAAAGTAACCAAAAAATCAAGACTTCGCCAAAAAAGCTAAAAAAGAGGTAATTTTACGGCGCGAGCCAAGCTATAAGGTTTACGTAGGTAATTTAATTCACATAACGGATGTTTCAGATTTGGATCTATTTACTTCAACGCACCCGCCTCGCTAATCCCCGAATATAAAGTTTCTAAATCGTATTTTGATTATACTTGATATTCGAGGGCAGGCCGTAAAATCACCTCTTTTTCTTAACGCTTTTTTGACAAGGTCGGTCTTAGATAGCATGCGAATCTTTATTAAAACAGAAAACTATTGTTTTTGAGGGCAAGATCGCTCCTTCAGAGCCCACGCGCAGAGAACCACTTTACTTCTAAGAAGTTATTTTGAATGTTTTATAAGCGATAATTTGATCAAAAAAAAACATTTTTTCTTTCTGATATTGAAATTTTCTGTAATTTGGTAGTTCAAAAAGTAAAACCTATGAAAAAAGTGATCAAATTTACCTTGTTTTTTGCACTCATTTGCTTTATCGCAACAGCTACAGCACAAGAAGATGGTGCTAAACAGTGCTCGGAGCGCAAATCTTCATCTAAAAATATTCTTCCTACCAAATCGCCAAATACTCCGCGTCACTCATTTGATGTTATACACTACGCACTTACCGTTGACCTTTATGATAACTATTTAGCGCCATATCCGAATAGTTTTGTAGCTTCCAGTGCAATCACGTTAAAGGCGGACTCTGTAATTTCTCAAATCACGCTCAACTCGGTAAGTACAAGCATGACCATCGATTCTATCCATCCTAACTTATTCACATTCAACCAAGTAAATAATTTATTAGAAATAAATTTCAACCAAACCTATCAACCTGGCGATACAGTTCAACTAACCATTTTTTACAAACATAACGACGTTGACGACGAAGCATTTTTCAGCAACGAAGGATTTGTATTTACCGACAGTGAACCAATTGGCGCGCGTAAATGGATGCCTTGTTACGATTGGCCAAATGACAAAGCCACATTTGAACTGTTTGCAAAAGTCCCTGCCAACGTATTATTGGCCTCCAATGGTCGTTTGCAAGATTCTTTAAAAACGGCAGACACTATTCACTACCATTGGGTAAGTAGAGATCCGATTGCCACGTATTTAATGATTATCACCTCCAAGGCCGATTACAACTTAAAAATCACCTATTGGCATCCCCCACTCCATCCTCAGGACAGCGTTCCGATTCGTTTCTATTACAATACTGGGGAAAATCCTCAAGACATGATTGATATGATGCCCGAATTAACCGATTTTTTCTCAAATACATTCACAGAACATCCTTTTGAAAAAAATGGATTTGCCACACTCAGCAGCGAATTTTCGTGGGGCGGGATGGAAAATCAAACGCTTACTAGTTTATGCACAAATTGTTGGCAAGAGATGCTCGTGGTGCATGAATTTGCCCATCAATGGTTTGGCGATATGATTACCTGCGCATCTTGGGCTGATTTGTGGATAAATGAGGGATTTGCCACTTACAGCGAAGCACTTTGGTTGGAGCACACTCAAGGTGAATTGGCTTACAGAAGCAAGATAAACAATAACGCAACTTACTACTTGAACAATAATCCTGGTTGGGCCATCAGCAACCCAGAATGGGTAGAGACACCACCTGGAACCAACGTACTTTTCAACTATGCAGTCACTTACCTCAAAGGTGCCTGTGTATTACATCAGTTGCGTTATGTAATGGGCGATACCGCGTTTTTCAATGGAATTAAAAACTACGCCAACGATGCTGCAAATTTCAAGTATAAAAACGCAACTATTGGAGATTTCTTTACCAAAATGGAACAATCTTCTGGTCAAACATTAGATTGGTTTATGAACGAGTGGATTTTCAAGCCAAATCACCCTCAGTATCAAATTTCCACACTTTTGGGAGGCACTTCGGTAACCACTACTATTGGACAACAAAATTTGGATTATTTCAAAATGCCAATAGAGTTAAAATACACTTTTTTTGACAATACCGATACCACGATAAAAGTGATGAACGATATTAACAATCAGCCCTTTAGTTTTACATTCAGCAAACAAGTCACCGCTTTTCAATTTGACCCCAATAATCAAATTGTGTTGAAACAAGTCCAATCTAATGTGACTCAAATAAACGACATGGAGGATATTTTAGGCTTTGATGTATATCCAAATCCAACCTCTTCGGACGTAAAACTTGCCATTAGAACCTTGTCTCCCACTTCTAAAGTGCTTACCATTTACAACAGTTTGGGTCAGGAAGTTTATAAAAGCATGCTCGGCGCCGACATTCGCACAACACAACTTTCGTTAACTGATTTACCGGCAGGCATTTACACCCTAAAATTAGCCAACGAAAGCTCTTCGGTGATAAAATCGTTGGTAATTACAAAATAACGATACAAACGAATGTGGATATATTCGGAAAAGTATTGGGTTGGGTTTAATGGACAGGAAAAAAGCGAGGGAAATATCCTTGATTTTGGAGCTCGGATTTATGATGCTAGGTTGAAAAATGGTGTTAGCTTTATCGGCATTTGCAAAAGGAGGTTCATCGATTGCAATAATTGGGACAATTTTAGCAATAAATGATGTGGTAAAATCTGGGAATAATAGTGGTGTAAGTCCAATAGGGTCAGGAATTAATGCTGTTACTAATTCTAACAAAGGTGATGTTGTAGTTGCTTTTGCTTCGATAACTCTTTCCGCTGCAAGTATTGTGAAAAACTCTTTTAATGCTGGAGCTGAAATTGACAAACTAGGAGCTTTAGGATGGACTTTTGGTCGATGTAATGACGGTGTGGGAGTAGGAAATTCAGTAGGATCTTTAAAAAAGAAATTAATTAAAAGCGGGAAATAGAGGCGTGAAAAGTAAATTATTGTTATTTAGAACCTGTATGATAAATTGTTCGGAATCTGATTTTTTCAATATTATCAGTGATAATGTAAAATTACCGAACTTTGCCAAAAAAAACAAAAATAAGGATTTTGCATTATTTGGAGAAGCTAATTATAGAACAAAAACAATTAAAATATATGATGTCAAGTTTCACAAGGTTGTTGGTGTAAACCTGCTTTATTACTTTGCAATAGTACGACTTTATTCTTAAACTGCAATGGGTTTTGATTGAATATCTCAGGTTTAATTTCATGCCACTTCTCAACTGCGTTGTAAGGAGT
>JBBRGJ010000027.1:0-30001 GCA_038240835.1 Bacteroidales bacterium
GTTTCTAATTATATTATCTAGCAAAAATAGTAATTTTTTAGTCGTAAACAATTTCTTTATATAATTTTTTGCTTTTAATCTCTTTTTTTAGACTTTCTCTGAATTAAACATGCTTTTTTATTTCTCAGATTTTAATATTTGGACTCACTGTTCTCCAATAAGTTTTCAATATTTTCTACTCTTTTAATCAGGCTAAAGATTCATTCTTAGTTTTATTATTACTTGCTTTTTATCTATCATCTTGTCTCTTAGTTGCTTCTTTTGATTTTCGAACTGGTGTTCCAGATTGAAAATAATTGGTTTTCTTCTTTTTTAGTCCCGTTAGGGACGTAATGTCGGTAAAATATAAACTTTCTTGTAATCAAGTGCCGTCAGGCGATGCAGAGATTCGCCGCGGCGAAGTCGAACTGTACGTTACCGTTAGTGTTAAAGACTTTTCTCTGCCAGAAGGTTACGTCCCTCACGGGACTTATTCTCATTTTATTACTTGTTTTTTTTACCGACATCTTGTCCCTACGGGACATTTTTTTGATTTTTGAATTTGTTTTGCTGATTGGCAATCATTGGGCTTCAGTTTTTAAAGTCCTATCAGAGACGATGCAGTGCGATGTGCTGCGATGCGTTGAGCCTGTCGAAACGAGCCTACCTGTCACGACTTGGCATAGCCTGCCACGCTCTAGGTGAGGGTCGAACTGGACGTAATTTCGGTAAATACTTATCGTATAAAAGCATTTTGGATTAATGTAGAGTTCTTTTGTTGAATAAGATATATCCAAAATTGAGATTGAAAATAAATGGTTGTGGTGAGTTTTGTAAATAATATGCCGATAGACTTAATGGTCCCACGGGTGAGTTGTAAACTGCTATTAATGACAGTATTGTGTATTGACTTTCGAAGTACGAGGTCAATCGAGGTATTTCGTCCTCTCCCTTTTTTATCGACTGAATGGGTTGGTATAAGTGCGCATCAATCATGAAGTTAACTCGATCGGTAAGTTTGAAAATCGTTTTAAATCCAATGGTCATAAAGTTATAATCTCTAAAAGTGGGCAGAAATTGAGTTGCAATCTCGGGAGAAGGAGTGAACTGTGGTGCCCGGAGTTTGCTCGCAGTGTAAGTGGCAAATAATTCTTGATTGGATAAACTAACGTCTGATTGGATTCCAAACGTAAAGTATTTATTGTACGGAACAAAATTCACGTACTTCATTCTCAACCCAATCCAGTTGTGTGATTTTGACTTTTCGGTGTGAAATTCTCCTGTGGTGCCCGGAATGTTTCTCTCTTTCCCATTTACAAGAAATAATATTGTGTTTAAATGAGCTCCTTGATTGGAATAATATTGACGCTTTTGGGTGTTAAATTCATAACTAATGTATGGTTTTATCATATCAAAGTTATTCACATCGTATTGGTCTAAGCGAGTAAATGTGTTGGTTTGATAGTAGTTGTCTCTTAGTCCAGCAAGGGTGATTCCTATTTCCCATTTGGCTTTGTTGGTCGATGGAAATCCGATGTTGAAATTGATGAAGTTCTCATTTTGTTTTAGATACGATGGGGTTTCGTCGCCGAAAAAACTCCGCGAGGTATTGAAAAAGTTAAATTGATTAAACCCAATGTTTATCTCTTGGTAAAAAGGTTTCCGTTGGGGATAATCCATCCGAATAGCCGCAACTGCAGAGCTGTAAAATCTGCCTAAATAGACATTGCCCCAAATATTTAACCCTTGAATTCCTAATTGTTTATAGCGCAATTCGGTAAATATAGTGTTGATTGCGTTGGATGAGATATTTCCGCCAAATAAAAGCTCAAAATTCTTGTCTTTCTCTACCTCTAATTGTAAGTCAAATTTCTTTTTCTCTTTGTTGTACAATAGTCGTGGAAATATATAAGCCACTTTGTCGTCCGATAAAAGCCTAAAATAAGCATTCTTTACAGTTTGAAGACTAGATGTATCACTGTTATTTGTTAGTAGCTTGTTCAGATATTCGCTTTGCGTAGCGTTTAATCCTTTTACTTTTATCGAATTAACGGTCAGTTCGGGCAACTTCTTTTTATACGCCAATCTCATTAATTTTAAGTTCCACGCCGGAACGCTATCGGTGACGAATAGTCTTATTTCGGGAATTTTCTCCATGGTGGCAAGGTAGCCATTGTTGATGAATTCTGCCGCTTTTGAAAAATCGGTAACCATTACATCGTCTACTTTGGGTTCTATTAATATCCCGTTTCCACATCCAATTTTGTAATCATTGTTTACCATAAGCATATTTTCGAGGATGCTCATAAAGTCATTTGTATGTGGAGTTTTATTGTTTGTGGCCACTTTGCTGCCAATAATAATGTCGGGGTTAAAATCTTCATCTGCTACGTCGGCAGGAAAATTATTCTTCATCCCACCATCATACATAATATTTCCATTGATGGTGATTGGTCGGAAGTAGAATGGGAATGTCATGGATGCTCTAACGGCTTCGCCGATGTTGCCACTTCGTTGAACTTCTCCTAAATTGGTTTTTAAATTTGTTGCCACACATCGAAAGGGGATAAATAGACTGTCGAAATTTCCATTTGCAAGCGTGTTGGGACCTGTAAACATTTCCAAAAAGGCAAAATCCATAAGGTAAGGGGAGATTAAATTGATGGGGATTTTTGGCGTTAAAATGGAATCCCAGTCGAATTTTACTGTCAGCCACGATGGATTGGCTCTGCTCTTTTTGAAATAATATTGATATTCATCTTCAATTTCACCGGTAGACCAGTTTTTAAATTGAGGACTTAGAAAAATTTCTTCTATTTCGTCGGTGGAATATCCCGCACAATATAATCCGCCGACAATTGCACCTGCAGAAGTACCTGTAATATAGTCAATTGGAATTCCTGCATCTTCCAATGCCCTAATTACACCAATATGAGCAGCCCCTTTGGCACCGCCTCCGCTTAACACCAACGCTACTTTTTGCGCCATGCCCAAATTGCAGAGGAGGATTAGCAAAAATGTAAATATTGATTTTTTAATTGTTGGCATCTCTTTTTATTTGCAAAAATAGCAAAGTTTTTCGAGATTTGTTTTTTTAATGTTAATATTCTTTTGAAAAAAAACTAAATTATTTTTTTTCTATGAATAATTGTTTTATATTTGGACTCTAATACTAGGGGGTATAATGAAGAACTTTATCTTTTTTCTTTCCATTTTGTGCGTAAACTCTGCTGTTTTTGGGCAAAATCCATTCTCTGCGCAAAATTTTATGAGCAATGATGCCGTTTATCGTCAGATTGATTCTTTGATCTTTGATGGAAAAACAACCGTGCAGGTAGATACATTTAACATATCTTTTGTCCCTCCACAATACTGCATGAAAATAAATCAAACTACTTTTATTAGTCCAGCGAGCACTTCATCCATTCAAATTTCTGAATTGAAACAAGTTGTCTACCCAATGGCTGTATTAAATATTAACGAAGAGGTGTTGGCTCCCCAAGGAGTTCATCTGGTGAGCAAAGAAAATGTGGTGACATTTGATAATAAAGAGGGTGTATTGGTGGTTGTGATGATGAAAGTAGATACAATCGATTTTTATAGAATGATGCTGTTTACAGGCGATTATATGCGGACAGTATGGTTAACAGCGAATTATCCTGTAATGCTTAAAGATAAAATGGAAGCAATTTTGCGAAAAAGTATTTTGTCGGTTAAATTCTAATTATTATGAGACAATATAAGCCATTTCTGAGTTTTGTTTTTTTATTCATATTGTCTGTGAATCTTTGCTTTGCGCAACAAGTAATTACCACCCCCATCAATTACAGAACATCTCATCAGAGTATGTGGGACGAAGGTCCAGGTTTTAATTTTAATTTTGATTTTGATCTTTTTAATATCAATCAGAGTGGACACAATCAACTGGGAAGTATTACAAACATTCTTGGGGGACAATTTGGTGCTATTGTGGCCATCGATTGGCATATTTTACTCGGTTCATACATTCGATACAGTGGTTTTAATGGGGGAGAGGTAGATGTTAGTTATCCCGTTGAAGTAGAACTTGTTCTTCCCGATAACAATGCATTTAACCAAGGAGACAACGTTACCATTGAATCTTCTTACACCGTGCAGCCAGGGTGGGATTTAACTTCTAGATTCCCCGTGGAAGGGATTTTTGAATTTGGTGTCGAGTTTGGCTTCAGCGTGGATGTAAATGCGCAACTCTGCTTTATTGGATGTACAAATATTAATATCCTCGATTTGGCCGTTCCGGATAGCTCTTTTAATATCATCGATATCAATACCTTTACAGGAATTGCCCACTATCCTTGTATGGTCAATAATCAAATTCAAATATGTGAATCTCAAGTTCTTCCAATTGTTTACAACGATTTGGGTGGCATTGGATTAAGTGGTTCTATATCAATTCCGTATGTCTCCACCACCGATTATTTAGATGCAACGTCCAAAACACTTTATGCACACGGTGATAGTGCTTATATGACGACTCAATTGGATATTATCAGATTTATTATGGCTCTATCTGGCCCTAGTTCAGGGGTTTACCAAGCGCTGAGTATGCTTCAGGATACAGTAGATTTGGGAAGCGGTTTTACCCTTGCATACGATTTGCTCGATTTGGCTTTGCGCGTGAGAAACTACATGGTGCAAGATCTGATCTTTGATCCGACTCTTTGGACGAAAATTGATTTCCCAACGGCTGTCGAATTCACCGAGGTAAATCCTGTCTCTGGCTCTGTTGTCAATAGCGGTGTGTCTAATTCTATCTTATTTCAGGTAGATAATAATTTGGTGTTTAAATATCCTTGCACCGGCTGGCCTAGCATGGATTTGGGACTGGCGCACTCCATGACAAATGATTTTAATAATCACACGTGGGACAGTGTTACATTTAATCTTTTGGTGCAAGCATTTACATTTACCCTCGAGTTGCCCTCGTTTCCGTTTAAATCGGCTACGGTAATCCCCGAATTTTGTTTGCCAATTTCCCCAACGGGTGATTCTATTCCAAAAAATGCTTGCTTGCCCGCTTTAACCATGGCGCCATTGGCAACTCCCGATATTGATTTAAGTTTTACCATCGGACCTCTAGTTGACTTGGCAATTCCGCTTGGTTATATTCCACTTACTTGGTATAATCATACTTGGCAATTAGCGGGTTTCTCGCCAAATATTCCAGGAGATATTATTCCGCAATTAGCGGCCAATTTCGATACGATTATTGCCCCTGCTAGTATTACTCCCAATCCACCATTTGATGCTATTTTGTCCGGAACAAACGTTTTTTGCTACGGTGATAGTACCGGAAAATTGATTGTAACGGTTGAACATGGCGCCGAACCTTATACTTATACATGGACTAATGGACAAGTGCATATTTCTACCTCTATCACCGATACCTTAAATCTTGCTTCTGCTGGTTTTTATGGCGTTACCGTTGTGGATGCAAATGGATGTGTGGTCTATCGCGAAATATCGATTCCTCAAAATACAGAAATATTTATTACGCTAACCAAAACAGACGTTTGGTGTGAAGGTGATTCCTCTGGACAGATTGTAGCACTAGTTTTTGGCGGAACTCCTGGTTATAGTTATTTGTGGACGCCTTATGGTGCTAATGCACCAGTGCTTCCGTACATGTATGCCGGACATTATACGCTGGTGGTGACCGATTTCTTGGGTTGCACCAAGCAAGATACCATCACGTTGATTGAGCTAAATCCAAAAGCACCTGTTGATATTACCTATTCGCCAATGGAAGGATGTCAGCCACTTTCGGTGGACTTTGCGGAGATAAATCCCGAAAATGGAAATAGTTATTACTGGATGTTTGGTGATGGTGATACGTCGAATTTAAAAATGGTCAATCATATCTATCAAAATAGCGGATTGCAAACGGTGAGCATTAAGGTGAGAACTGCCCAAGGTTGTGATAGTTTGAGGGTTTTTCCAGACATTATCGATGTGCATCCACTTCCTGTTGCCGATTTTACTGCTTCCCCTTTCGTGCTGAGAAAAAGTGATGATTTCTCTTGGACTGTTTTGTTTACCGATCAATCTTCAGGAGCAAGCTCAATTAATTGGGATTTTGATGA
Organism: Bacteroidales bacterium; assembly: GCA_038240835.1. Taxonomy (GTDB): domain Bacteria; phylum Bacteroidota; class Bacteroidia; order Bacteroidales; family WCHB1-69; genus JBAXTE01. The sequence goes on from JBBRGJ010000027.1 coordinate 6,102, forward strand.
TGTGGAATCCGGAGCTTTTAATTGGTCCACCCAAATATCAGTAAATCACTCTTTTACTTCAGAAAAAGTGTATCGTGTAATGCTCATTGCAACCACTTCTTTTGGGTGTGTGGATACTGTGTGGAAAGAGGTGACCATTATTGATGATATTTTGCAATTTGCAAACGTATTTACCCCCAATGGCGATGGTGTAAACGATGTTTTTGAAGTGAAAAATATTGAAAAATATCCTGATAGCGAATTGAAAATTCTTAATCGTTGGGGTGCAGAAATATTCAAATACGTCGGTTATAACAACGATTGGGACGGCCGAAATGCGCCCGATGGCACCTACTTTTATATCTTAACCTATGTGTTTAAAGGCGAGACCAAGAGCTATCAAGGAACCGTCTCTATTTTGAGGTAGAAAGGTCGGTAAATAGTTAATTAATTTAATTTGAGTCGATTCTTTACCGTCATTAATAATCAATTTTAAATTTTCAGAAAAATAGAATATCTTTGCATTTTAATAGAAGATAATATTATGACCTACATACCAGATTTTGCTTTAGAACGTAAAGAAATCCTTGCTAGTTACCGAAATCTCATCACATTATTACAAGAACGTACCACACCAGAGCAGAAACTGAAAATTAGAAAAGCTTTTAAATTGGCCGTCATTGCGCATAAAGATATGCGTCGCAAAAGTGGCGAACCATACATATATCACCCTTTAGAAGTTGCTCGTATTGCCGTTGCGGATATTGGATTAGGAGCCACGGGTGTTATCTGTGCTTTATTGCATGATGTGGTTGAAGATACCGAATATACATTGGAAGATATCAACGATCTTTTTGGCGAACAGGTGATGAAAATTACCGATGGTCTGACCAAAATTGATGGTGTGATGGATATGCAAACGCCATCGATGCAGGCCGAAAATTTTAGAAAAATATTGTTGACACTTTCCGAAGATGTGAGGGTGATTTTGATAAAACTGGCTGATAGACTGCATAATATGCGCACCTTGGATTCGATGCCGCGCGAAAAACAGCTGAAAATTGCTTCGGAAACTCACTTCTTTTATGCACCCTTGGCACACCGATTGGGACTCTATAATATTAAAACAGAGTTGGAAGACTTGGTGATAAAATACACCGAGCCAGATGTTTATATTTCTATTTTAAATAAAATTGCAGCTACTCAAGAGGAGAGAGACCGTTTTATTCAACAATTTATCTTTCCAATTAAAGAGCAAATGGCCAAAGAGGGTTTCAATTTCGAAATCATCAGCCGTGTTAAATCCATTTACTCTATCTGGCAAAAGATGAAGAAAAAGGAGATCTCCTTCGAAGAAGTTTACGATCTTTTTGCCATTCGAATTATAATAGATTCGCCTTTTAATATCGAAAAAGTAGATTGTTGGAAAGTTTATTCCATTATTACTTCCCTGTATCGCCCCAATCCCGATCGTCTGAGAGACTGGGTTTCTATCCCTAAAGCAAATGGATACGAATCGCTGCATACTACCGTGATGAGCAGCACTGGAAAATGGATGGAGATTCAGATTCGTTCAAAAAGAATGAACGAAATTGCCGAAAAAGGATACGCTGCACATTGGAAATATAAAGGAATTTCGGCCACTGAGAAGAATTTTGAACAGGGATTGGATGATTGGTTGGTGAAAATTAAAGAGATTCTTAAAAGCAACGAAGCTAGTGCCATCGAATTCCTTAGCGATATAAAACTTGACCTCTTTTCGGATGAGATTTTTGTCTTTACCCCAAAAGGATTGATGAAAACATTGCCCAAAAATGCCACCATTTTAGATTTTGCTTATGCCGTGCACTCACAATTGGGAAGTATGTGTATAGGAGCAAAGGTGAACCATGTATTGGTGCCGATAAATCACAAATTGAAAAGTGGCGATCAGGTGGAAGTGATTACTTCTAAAAAGAAAACACTTCAAGAGAGTTGGTTGCAAATGGTGGTCACTTCCAAGGCAAGAGATAATATCAAAGAGGTTTTAAAAGAAGAACTTCAGCTAAAAATCGCCACAGGAAAAAAGATTTTTGAAGAGATGTTTCCCGATTACGAATCGGTGAAATTAAATTCAGTGAATCAACAAATTATAAATAAAAGTTCCTTAAAGAATTCTCAAGATCTATATGTTAAATTAGCCGATGGAATCATGACTCCTAATGATATCCATAAAATGCTGTCTAAAAGAGGACGTCGTTTTCTCGATTACATCACTTTGCGGCCACTTATTCATCCTAAGGATTCTCAAAAGACCTTAGATCAGGTGATTACCGATCAGCTTAAACAAAATCCAGTCTCACTTCTGCTAGATGAAGATATTGAAAAAATTCAGTACTCTATTTCGCGCTGTTGCAATCCTATCCCTGGCGATCAGGTGATTGGATTTATCACGTCAAATAATAACATCCAAATTCACCGAACTAATTGCGAAAATGCCATTCAATTGATGTCTCAATATGGCAACCGAATTATCAAAGCGAAATGGAGAAGCGAAGAGTCTGTGTCGTTGCTGGCAGGAGTTAAAATTGAAGGACTCGATAAAAAAGGACTCATGAGCGATATTACAGAATTAATCTCACAACAGTTGGATTTGAATATGAGATCCCTTAATTTTGAAAGTTCTCAAGGAGTTTTTGAAGGAACCATTATGTTATACACTTCAGATTTAGAAAGTTTCAATCACCTGCTCGCAAATTTGAAAAAAATTGAAGGCATCGAAAAAGTTTATCGAATAAATTCGTACGAAAGCGAATAATTTTTTCTTTTTATATCTCCTGATAATCAATGATTTAGATGTTTTTTGTAATTTTTATTTATTCTAAACCTAAATTATTGATCTTTTTGTATTAAATTTATACCGTAAAAAGAAATTTAGTATGGAATACAAAAAAGAATTTAATCCGGAAGGCTACGATGAGGTGAAACTATTTTTTACCAAATATCTAGAATCTCACGCTCAACGAAAAACCCCCGAACGCTATGCAATATTAAAAGAGGTTTATCGCCTTAATGAGCATTTTGACATCGAGTCGTTGTATGTTCATATGAAAAACGCAAAATATATTGTGAGCAGAGCTACTTTGTACAATACCATTGAGCTTTTACAAAAATGTGGACTTGTCAAAAAACATATGTTTGGAGGTAATTGTGCTCAGTACGAAAAAGCATTTAACTACACCCAACACGACCACGTAGTTTGTATTGACTCGGCGGAAGTGTTTGAATTTTGCGATCCTCGTATTCAGGAAATTAAGAAATCCGTGGAGCAAACCTTTGGGGTGAAAATAAAAAACCACTCACTGGTTTTTTACGCCATTAAAGATACGGAATAGAAGTATAATATAAAATTAGTAAGTCGGTATTAACAAATAAAATATTTTTTTAATTGGTTGATTGACTTATTGTTGTGTCTTTGATGATGTTGAATTAATGGTTCTGATTATATATTTTTAGGAACTCTAGAAATATTTTTTTATCTTTGATGCAAATAAAAAAAAAGAGAACAACAATGAAAGTAGATGTTTTATTAGGATTGCAATGGGGCGACGAAGGAAAAGGGAAAATTGTAGATGTTATTACTCCAAACTACGATATTGTAGCAAGATTTCAAGGGGGGCCGAATGCAGGACATACCTTAATATTTGACAATAAAAAGTTCGTTTTACATACAATTCCATCCGGGATTTTCCGTGAAGGGACCATGAATGTAATTGGAAATGGTGTTATTGTAGATCCAGTAATTATTTTACACAAGGAGATAAGCCAAATTTCTAAGTACGTAGATGTAAAGTCTAAACTGCTTTTCTCGGAAAAATCTCACCTTATTTTGCCATCACACCGTTTGTTAGATTTTGCAAATGAGAAAATGTTGGGTATTTCCAAAATTGGATCAACTCTGAAAGGGATTGGACCTACTTATACCGACAAAACTGCTCGTAATGGAATCCGATTCGGGGATATTAAATTACCAGGTTTCAAACAAAAATACAACGCATTAACCGCTCGCCATTTTCATCTAATCTCATCCATGGGAATCTCTTTAAACGAAATTACCATCGAAGGAGATTCATTTGAAGTGTACGAGCAAAAATGGTTTGATGCCATCGAGGAACTTAAAGGGTATCAAATGATTAATTGTGAGTATTTTATTAATAATGCACTAAAAGCTGGAAAAAGAGTATTGGCCGAAGGCGCTCAAGGTTCCCTTTTAGATGTAGATTATGGTTCATATCCATTTGTTACCTCTTCAAGTACAATTGCTGCTGGCGTTTGTAGCGGATTAGGGATTTCTCCTTCCAAAGTAGGAGAGGTGTTTGGTATCTTTAAAGCCTACTGCACTCGTGTTGGTTCTGGCCCATTTCCTACAGAATTAGATAATGAAATTGGAGAGACCATGCGAACTATTGGTGGCGAATTTGGCTCTACTACTGGTCGCGCTCGTCGCTGCGGATGGTTGGATTTGCCAATGTTGAAATACTCTTGTATGCTTAACGGAGTTACACAGTTAATTATGATGAAAGCCGATGTTTTAAACGGTTTTGAAGAGATTGAAGTGTGTACTGAATATATCATTGATGGAAAAAATACAGAAGAAATTCCATTTATGCCCGACGAAACCATCGGCCTTAAATATATTACGCTAAAAGGTTGGAACAGCAATATCGTTGCCGATAAAATGCCTCCACTTTTGGAAGATTATGTGAAATATGTTACTGATTACGTCGAAATTCCTATTACCATCGTTTCCGTGGGACCCGATAGAACTCAAACCATTGTATTAAAAAAATAGTTGAATTATGAAACACAATTTTTTTCGTAAAATAAGTCGTGCAATTGCAATTGTAGTATTTTTAGTGTTTTGTTTAGATGCAAACACTTTTGGCCAGAGAGTGAAACCTGAAGAGGTTCCACAAGTGGTTAAGTCAGCATTTACACTAGAATTTCCAAATGCAAAAGTAAAAGATTGGCATTTAAAAGGCGAACATTATCTCGTTAATTATAAAGATGATGGAACTTCACAATCGTCCACAATTTCAAATTCTGGCACGTTGATCGAAACAAGAACTCCGATTAACAAACAAGAGATTCCTAGTTTTATAAGCGATTTTGTGAGTACGGAATATCCTGGTTCTGATGTTAGCTCCAGCGAATTAGTGCAGAAACCAAAAATGAAAGATTCATACGAAGTAATTGTGAAAAAAGCGGGTGTGGGAACTGGAGCAGAATCTTTGCTTTGTTTCTCCAACGACGGCAAACTATTGTCGAGAAAAGATCCAGAAGGTTTTGCTGCTCCGAAAAAAGAAGTTGCCAAAAACGAAACGAAAAATAATGGATCGGATGCTGCAAAAACCAAAGAGAAAGCCGCTAAGAATCCAAATGGAACAGAAAAAGAAGAGGATAATTCTAAGTCAAAATCCAAAAATAGTCCTTATCCAAAAGAACTTATTAGCGAAAACTCAGTTCCTCCAATTGTGAAAAAGAATTTTGTCAGAAAATTCCCTAAAGCTACTGAAGTAAAGTGGTTTAATAAAGAAGGCGATACTATTTATCGAATAAAATGTATCTTTAAGGAGCAAGAGAATGAGATTCAATATACTGCTTCAGGAAAATGGTTGACTCAAAAAATTCAACAAGACGAAAAAACAGTATTCCCTGCTGTTCGGAAATATTTAGATAAAACATATCGTAAGTACCAATTTGCTTCTTCTGAAAAAACAGTCACAGCAAATAAAAAAAATGGTGGATATAGAGTGACCATTATTGAATTAAAAAATAAAAAGACAAAGTTGGAAACAATCATTCTTTTTGATAAAATGGGAAAATTGATCAAAACAATCGATCCTGAATATGTTTATGAGATTGAGGAAGAAGAAGAGACATCTGCCGACCGAAAATTAGAAAAGGATTTTAAAAATTCGGCAACAAATATCGATGATGACAATATTAGTGGAATGAAAGTAGCTGAAAAAGAACTTCCAACGCCCCTTACTTCTTATGTGTCGGCTAATTATCCTGGAATGAAAATTAAATCTTCTTTCCTAAGAGATATCGACGACTTAGGTACTTGTTACGAAATCTCTGTCTCTCGTGATGGAATTGGTCAAGAAACCACAGTGATGGTTTTTGACAAATACGGTAAATTTATAAAAAATTCAAATACTAATGCGGAGGATGATGCAACTTCTCCAACGATTAAAACTGAACCTAAGGTGTTTATCCCAAGCGAAGTGGTGACTGTTGCTTTCAAAACAAAACATCCGAAGGCGACTAAAACAGTTTGGGATGATGGCGAAGATAATGATTTTGTCGCTTCATTTTCTGATGGCACCGGACCGCATAAATCGTTTTTTACTGCCGAAGGTGTGTGGGTCAAGACTACCACGATTATGAATCCGGAAATGGTTTCGGGAATTATTAAAACAAATGTCGAGAAAAACCATAAAGGATACAAAATTGTGGGTGCAAGAAGCGTGAAAAAAGCAGATAAAAAAACGTATTATGAGGTTGATCTTCAACATAAAAAAACCAATGATACTCAAACATTAGAGTATACCCAAGGTGGCAAACCAACTGCTGAGGCTGTTGGAAAAGATTAGGTTTTCGAAGAAATTCAAAAAACGTTCTCGACAATTGAGGACGTTTTTTGTTTCTGTAATTCTCGCATTTAGATTTAAAATATAACGGATAATCATACAATGAAACAGATTGTAATAGCAACAAATAATCAACATAAAGTGGACGAAATTATTCCACTTTTGCCTGCCGATGTTAAATTGATTACGCTTTCTCAATTGGGAGTTACACAAGATATTCCTGAAACAGGAACTACACTTGAAGAAAATGCCTTGCAAAAAGCACGCTTTATTCACCAACAATTTCACGTCGACTGTTTGGCGGATGATACAGGATTGGAAATAGATGCTTTAAATGGCTCTCCAGGAGTTTATTCTGCACGTTATGCGGGCGAGCACTGCTCTGCCTCCGACAATGTAGATAAAGTCTTGTCCGAGATGAAAGGAGTCCAAAAAAGAAGTGCTAGGTTTAGAACGGTGATTGCCCTTATCTATAACCACAAAGAGTACCTTTTTGAAGGAGTGGTGGAAGGAGAAATTCTATCCTCCAAACATGGCGATAGTGGTTTTGGATACGATCCAATTTTCTTACCCGTAGAGCAATATCTCTCCTTTGCAGAAATGCCTTTGGATATGAAAAATAAAATTAGTCACCGTGCTTTGGCGGTCCAAAAATTAATTGCGTTCCTAAAACATTTGTAAAATAAATCCAATTGAAGATGGATTAGTGCCATCTTAAGAGCATTTTTTTGCTCCAGATTACCATAGACGTAGAATGAATCTGATAAAAATATAATGTATGAAAAAATCTATTTTATTTTTAGTTGTAATTAGTCTTGCCATTTCCCTCTCATGCACCAAAGAGGGCGTTCTCAACGACCCCATTGACTCCAAATATCAACCGTTTACTCCTGCAGAAATAGCGTTAATTATGGCGGGCGATACCAACGTGCCGATGCGGATTTTGCTTACGACCAATTTGGACGATTCGTTGCAATTAAGGGAAACTTCGATGGATGTTGATCCTGATCCCAATAATCCGGTGTTAAAACATTTTATCAAAAGATTGTATTACACTATGATTGCCGATGGTGGGGTGGGAATTGCTGCTCCTCAAGTTGGAATTAAGCGTAACTTGTTTTGGTTTAAACGTTTTGATATTCTTCCTTCCAAACCTTTTCAGGTTGCCATTAATCCCAAAATTATGTTTTACTCGCAGAAAAAAGTGAATTTCGCTGGCGATGGCTGTCTTTCGGTCCCTAATATTAGTGGCAAAACGGACCGATTCTCTTCTATATATGTTCAATATTATACGGAAAATGGTTTTTTGGAAAATAATATTCTAGAAGGAACTTCGGCCGTAAGTTTTACCTCAGTCTGTTTTCAACACGAATTTGATCACCTGAATGGGGTTTTGTTTGTAGATAGATTGGTGGCTCCGTAATCAGTTGTCAGTTAACAGTTAACAGTTAACAGTTATCAGTTAACAGTTAGCAGTGATCAGTTATCAGAGCTAAGCTCGTCTCGCTTCGCGTACTCGTCACTCGTTACTCGTCACTCTTCACTTTCTTCTTTTTACTTTTCCCCAACAAAGAATCTATCGAACTCGGATTTTCTGTTTCGGTCTAACAACGGTTCCTTTAAGCTTATTTAATTTCTTCAATTTTGCAACAGTTGTTCCATGTTTTTGGGCGATAGTCGATAAACTCTCTCCTTTTTTTACGGTGTGTACTTTCACATTACGAAGACCTTTTTTAATGGTAGATATACGTTTTAGGAATCCAAAGGTGTTTTTAGAAACTGCTAGTGTATCGGATTTTAAGGTTCTAGCTGTAAAGTCGTACACGTCGTTTGGGTTAATTGGAGCTCCTAAATATCGAGTTTCCCAATGTAAATGGCTGCCAAACGAATGTCCGGTATTTCCGCCCAGTCCCAAGGGTTCACCTGCTATTACTACTTGGTTGGGTTGCACTAATATTTTTGACAAATGGGCATACAGAGTTTCTAATCCATTGTAATGGCGCACCACGACTACATAACCATACGATCTGCTTCGTTTTGTTAATCGAACAACCCCATTAAAGCTGCTTACTACAGTGTCTCCAGTTCTTAATTGTAAATCAATTCCATAGTGAAAATGCCTTTTTCTCCACCCAAAATTAGAGGTGATAAATGTAGGAACTGGTTGAACGTATTTTTCATTGTACGCAATTAAAAGTATATTGGTCGTGTCAGTTTTAGTAGAAAAATCAAATTTTGGATAATGAATATTCAACGAATCAAAATTGTTGTATATTTCATTTGCAGGAAAATCTTCTTCGGATAAAAAAAGTGGTCCATCAAGGTCAAGACTGTCAGATTCATCTGAAAACATGTAGTATCCTAATGAATCAACAAAATAGTTTAAGGTATTTGCTAGGTCTATACTATCGTTCAGACTTTCAAATTGTATCACACTGTCAGGTTCGTTTTCAAATTGAGCAATTACTGTTTTTGGTGAAAAAAATAGGGATAATATAGTTGCGAAGATGACGGCCGAAATTGGTTTCATGATGAAATATTGAATTATAATTACAGTATACTCTTACAAAAATAAAAAAAATCATTAAAATAAAAAAACTTTTATGCTGTTTTGTCGTGTTTTTATAACTTATTAACGTATCCTGATTTTTTTTTTGATATTTAAAGTTGCTGATTCATAGGTGTTTATAATAGAATAAAGATGTTTTTTTAGATTGTTGTAACTTTTTTATTTGGTTATTCGTAATATTGATTACATTTGTTGAATGATATTTCAATAAAAATAATTTTGGTAAATTGTTTTTTTTTATTTATTTTTGGCAATGAATACGGTTTGTATAACATTATTATAGAATTATGAAGCACTTCAAAAAGTGGATTTTTTACATACTGATACTACTTCTAGTAGCCCCTGCGGTTTCAGTAATGCAGTCTTGCAATCCTTCATATCGTAATTATAGGAAAATTGTAAAACATAAGAGGATTAAATCGGCTAAGCGATATAAAGGTAAATATCAACGTAAGTTGAGAAGAAATTCTGTGCCTATTCATAATAGTTATATCATGAAGAGAAGTAAAGGTTCTAGATTACACTATTAATCTGCACTACATTATATAAAAAAAGGAGATTTATATCTCCTTTTTTTATGCCATCTATTTTCTGTTACTCTTCTAATTTAAAACTTTCAAATCCTGGAAAATGGAACTTATTGACGGCGATGTTTTCCGAAAACGTGGTGTAACAAACGGTTGCATTTGATCTGACCACACCTTCACAATCCAAAATTTCGGCAAATACTGTTGCCGTATTTTTATCGGAGGCTATGATTTTTGCTTTTATAGTAATCTCACCGCGGTGGATAAATACCGATTTTAAGTATTTTACTTCCAATGAATTGGTGACGCCGGTTCGTTTTAATAAATGAATGATTGTCCAATTGGCAATTTCATCTAACAGTGTCGCTTGAATTCCTCCGTGTAATACGTTGTGGTATCCTTCGAAATCAGGAGAGGGTGTCCATTTAGAAATTACAAAATCTCCTTCGCTGTAAAAGTGCAGTCTCAATCCGATGCCATTGTTGGGCGAGCAACCGAAACAGTTGTAATCTTTGAGGCTTACATATCCGTTATTAATCTTTTTCATATTATTGGTTAAATTATTTGTTTTCCCATTTAAAACTTTCTGCTCCTACAACTCCTTTTTTAGTTTGGACCAGTTTGCAACATTCATTCACAGCATCATGCTGAAACATTATTGTGTACTCCTTTTTTAAGGCTTCTTTCAGAAATTGCTCTTTCTCTGTCATCGTGATCAGTGGGTTGATATCTTGACTGGGAACACTCGTTACCGGAATATGAGCTTTTGAGGGAATGAAATCGCCTGCAAAAACTACTTTTCCTTTTGCTGTTTGTATGGTTGGAATCAGTTGTCCGATGGTGTGCCCGTCGTAAATGCCCAGGAAAATATGTTCGTCAAAACAGAGATCGTTTTCGATAAAATGCAATTTCCCCTTTTCTACTAGAGGTGTAATGTCGCTCTCGAGAAATGCTTTCTTCTCTCTTGGACTATGGTTTTGCGACCATAAATATCCTGATTTGGAGCACCAATGGGTCGCATTTGGAAAAGACAACTCCACTTCGCCGTTGGAATTTACGAAAGTTGCTCCTCCCACATGATCCCAATGAAGATGCGTGAAAATAACATCAGTGATTTCCGATGGATTTACGCCCAACTCGAGAATGCAATCGGCAACGGGTTTCATTTGAGAGCGATAGAAGTATTTGTAAAAATCTTCTCCTAATTTATTGCCAATACTAGTATCTATGACAATTTTGCTCTCTCCACTTTCGATATACAAACACCGCGATGCAATATCGATGAGGTTTAGTTCGTCTGGAGTAACTAATTTGCTCCAAATTGTTTTGGGTGTTACTCCGAAACAGCTTCCACCGTCCAATTTCCAATACTCAGTGATAAATGGGAATATTTTTGCACTCATTTTACTTATTTTGAGCAAAAATAGCAATTTTTTTTAAGTATAATTGTTTTCCGTATTTTGATTTAATCTTGCTATAATGATATTCTTGCGAATTTAAGGTGTCACAAAACCCATCCTCACACTAAATTCTGTAATGCATTAAAATATTTATGTAAATTTGTATAATAATTGAAATAAACTTTTTATGAATATACATTTTATCGCTATTGGCGGAAGCGCCATGCATAATTTAGCCATTGCATTGAGTAGAAAAGGGGAGTGTGTAACGGGTTCTGATGACGAGATTTTTGAACCTTCGCGCACGCGTCTCGAAAAAGAGGGCATTCTTCCCGTTTCACTTGGATGGGATGCTCACAAAATCACGCAGAATATAGATGCAGTTATTTTAGGAATGCATGCGCATGAAGATAATCCCGAACTTCAAAGAGCGAAAGAATTGGGCATAAAAATATATTCATATCCCGAGTTTCTTTACGAGCAATCGAAAAATAAAAAACGGGTGGTCATCGGTGGAAGTCACGGAAAAACCACCATTACTTCCATGATTTTGCACGTGCTTCAAAAGTTGAACATGGATGTAGATTACATGGTTGGGGCTCAGCTTCAAGGGTTTGATGTGATGGTTCGGCTTACAGAAAAAGCACCAATTATGATTATTGAAGGAGATGAATATCTAACTTCTCCCATCGACCGTCGTCCCAAATTCCACTTATACATGCCTGATATTGCTTTGATTAGCGGTATTGCTTGGGACCATTTTAATGTTTTCCCAACTTTTGAAAATTATATTGACCAGTTTCGGATATTTGCTTCGTTAGTGCCCAAAAACGGTCATCTTGTCTATTGTCAAGAGGATCAAATTGTAAAAGAGGTTTCCGAAAATGCAATTTGTGAAAACAGATATCCATACTCAGTTCCCGATTATCGAATTGATGGAACAAAAACTGTAATTATTCACAATCACAAAGAGTATTTGCTTCAAGTATTTGGAAAACATAATTTGATGAATTTGAATGGAGCACGCTTGGTTTGTAACTGTTTGGGTGTGTCGGACGATGATTTTTATACTCAAATTCAAAGCTTTTCGGGCGCTTCCAAACGGCTTGAGTGCATAGCAGAAACGAATAACAGTGCTGTTTTTAAAGATTTTGCACACTCTCCATCCAAATTAAAAGCGACCGTAGAAGCCGTAAAAGAGCAATTTGGAAATAGAAAACTAGTGGCATGCATGGAGTTACATACCTACAGTAGTTTGAATTCCGAATTTCTATCACAATACAAAAACAGCATGGATCAGGCTGATGTTGCAGCTGTATATTATAGTAAGCATGCATTGGAATTGAAACGATTGCCACTCCTCAAAAAGGAGGATATTTTTAATAACTTTGATAGAGACGATATTTTAGTTTTTACCGATACGCAAGAATTTCAAACCTGGTTAAAATCCATTGATTACAAAGATAAAAATTTATTGTTGATGAGCTCCGGAAATTTTGACGGAATAGCGTTGGATCAATTTGCGAAAGAACTTTTGAGTTGAAAAGAGGTTACGGAGTGACGAGTGAACGAGGAAAGTGACAAAGTGACAAAGTGACGAGTAACGAGTGACGAGTGACCGCAAAGCGCGGATGCGCAAGCGAGACTCGGGACTCGCACCTGTCACTCGTCACCTGTCACTCATCACTTTGTCAAACGAATTTTCGAGGATCCTCGAATTTTGAAAAAATTCGGGATGCTCCTGTTAACTGTTGGCTGTTCACTGTTCAATGTAATTCCTCTTCACTGATTTCCTTTGTTTGCCCCAGCCCTCCCGCCGAAGCGGGATAAATTCCGGGAGCAAAGAAAATCTTTTTGTTTTTTCCCAAGCACATCTTCAGTCGAGCTTTCGTAGATCCACGAATCTTGAAAAAATTCAGGATGCTCTGTTAACTGTTAACTGTATTTCGGTTGAGCTTTCGTAGATCCTCGAATTTTGAAGAAATTCGGGATGCTCTGATAACTGTTCACTGTTAACTGTTCACTGATAAAAAATTCACTTTTGAAAAAATATTTTTCGTTTGCAACTAAAATAAGTTTATTTTTGTCATGTTATTACTAAATAATTTATCGAGTCCCGATTTATCGAGATATAATATTTATAAACTTATATCAAAAAACTGAAACAATGAAAAAGATTTCACTTACAATCCTATCCATGGCAATGTTCTTTGTGGTTATTGCTCAACAAGTTCCTACTTCAAACAATGCAGCTACTCCAAATCAACAAACTCCCATTATTAAGTTTGAATCAACTACGTTTGATTTTGCGACCATTAAAGAGGAAAAGGGCGTTGCCACGTGTGTGTTTAAATTTAAAAATATTGGAAAACAAGAGGTTCAAGTTCTTAGTGTTCGTCCAAGTTGTGGGTGTTCTACTACAGAATATACCAAAGAGTCTATTAAGCCAGGTGGATCGGGTGTTGTAAAAGTAACGTATGATCCCGCTAATAGACCCGGTGTTTTTAATAAATCAATCGCTGTGACCACCAACGATCCAGCAGCTCCGAACGTAACCCTCTTTATCAAAGGAAATGTATTACCAAAACCCAAAACAAAAGAGCAACTTTTTCCTGTGCAACAGGGGAATCTTCGATTTTTGACCAACCATTTGAGTTTCAATCTTACCGATAATGAAACAAAAGTGGATACACTTAAATTTTATAATGCTGGAAACACAAAAATTGAGTTGAAGTTTTTAAATCTTCCTGCGTTTGTTACCATCTTATCACCATCAGTAATTAAAGTAAATGCAGGAGCAGAGTCTAAAATTATTGTAAAGTATGAAGCTGCCAAACGTAATGAGATTGGTTTTGTGTATGATAAATTCACCATCAATACCAATGATTCTGCACAATTGGAAAAGATTGTCTATTTAAGTGCAAACATCAGCGAAGATTTTTCAAAATTAACACCCGAGCAATTGGCAAATGCTCCCATGTTGAGCATCGATAAGGAAGAGTTTGATTTTGGAAGAGTTTTAGTTGGCGAAGTTGTGGATCATTATTATGTTCTGAAAAATGAGGGTAAGTCTAAATTAGTAATTCGTAAAGTGAAAGCAAGTTGCGGATGTACTGCTACGCAGCCAGAGCAAATGGAAATTGAACCAGGTCGTTCTACTCGAATAAAAGCTTCTTTTAATTCGGCTGGTAGAGTAGGACAGCAACATAAAACAATTACTGTAATTACCAACGATCCTAGACGATCAAACATCACACTCACAATTAAAGGAGACGTTTATAAAGAGGACGCAATAGAAATTAAAGGCGATGCTCAAAAAGGTGAAGGTAGTGGCACTATGTACAAAATTAAATAAATACAAGGGCATCTTTAAACGGATGCCTTTTTTTATACAATGAGATATTTCATCATCGGATATATGGGTTGTGGCAAAAGCACCATAGGCAGAAGGTTGGCCAAAAAACTCGACTACGATTTCTTCGATACAGATAGAATGATTGAAGAGCGCTTTAACTTGCCCGAATGTGAAGTGTTTCATAAATATGGGAGCGATTTGTATCATCAAACCGAAGTAGAAGTGTTGAAATATTTATTTACACTCGATAATGTTGTTATTTCATGCGGAGGCGAGTTGCCCTATTACCACGATAATATTGCCCTTTTAAATCAATACGGAGAGACAATTTGGATAAAAATGTCTTCAAAATCATTGGCAATCCGATTGTTTTCTGCACGGAAAAAAAGAGCTCAAATTCAAGCCCATTTATCCAATATTGAACAACTTGAAGCGTTTGTCATCGATCAATTAAATCAATATAATCTTTGCTTTTCAAAAGCAAAACATGTCATCAAAGGCGAAAATTTGCAAATAGATGAACTTGTTCAGTTGATTGAACATTAATTGTCTTATTTTTGTTGAAAAATTAGGTTTTTCTAAATAATATAAGTTTTTTAAATCCGTTACACCTCAAAACTATTAATTATGAAACGAATATCTTTCTTCATTGGCATTCTATCAATCAGTTTCTTGATTTCATCATGCGCTTCCAACGAAACATCTGAATCTGACAAGGTGGCTCAGTCCGAAATCTATCAAAGTTACTTTGTGGATTATGATGCCTCCAATAATGAATTAAAAGCAACCGCTGGATTTAGGTTTGGTGGACAAAATGGAACTACGTTGAGGTTGGTGGGAAAAAGCAACATTGTTTATAATAATATAGCGATGAGAGCTTCTACAAGTGGTTGGACAGGAACTTCTTATGAGTACAAAAAGAATGGAACTCCCGCAGGAGAACACTTTTTTATATATGTAAACAACGATGGGGAAGCATTTAAAAATAGCATTCCTTTGCTTCCGGCTGAGCCAATACTTAAAAACACAACCATTTCAAAATCAAAAGAAACAATCATCACTTGGAGTGGAATGCCATTATCGTCAAACGATAACATTGATATAGTCATAAAGGATTCGGTGCAATCGCACTATTTCTCCCCAAAAATAGTAGGAGCCACCACACTTACTTTGAAAAACAATAATCTTGCACCCGTGAAAAGCGGAAACTGCGAGCTATATATTGTCCGAAGAGTAACGCTTTCGCTGCAAAAAACCAACCCAATAGGTGGTGTAATCGGTTCGGAATATCTGTCGAAAAGAGTGGCTGTGGAAATTGTTCCTTAAAAATAATATTTTTTTTATTTTCGATTTTGAGTTCTTCCGATTTTGAAATTTTGGAACGATCTCAGATATGCTTTTTTGATGCAAGATCCTTTTTGTAAATAATGATTGCTATCACAAAGTAACTGCTCAAAAGGTTAATATCGTAAGATAATCTATGTTTCCTAAATCGTAAAAAAATATTTAGTTTATGGGTCTTTTTTACACCTGTAATTCATTGTAAAAATATTGAGTTTCATCTTTTAATATATTCTATTTCAGGTGATTGAAGATTGTTTAATTTAAAATTTGAAATAATTTTTTCTTCACAAATTGAGGAATTTCGTTCCTTTGTCGAAAAAAATATTTGCAAGTTTTGTTAAAATGCTTTGCTGTTAATCTATTTTCATTTATATTTGCTTTTGAAATAACAATTATAAACAAATAAAAACAACAATGAGAAAAATTACAATGTTAGTCGCTTTAGTTTTGATAAGCGCATTTACATTTGCTCAACAAAAGCAAATGAACTCTGGATTAAAAGCTGTAAAAGTTTTGAAGTCTATTAACAATGTTCCTCCTACTGCTAAATCGGTAGTGGATTCACTCCTTTATGATGGAGATAACTCTGATGGAATTGGTACTAATAGTGCAAATACAATGTCTGCTTTTGCATTTTATCCAGCTTCATTATTAACTTATTACAACACAAATGGAAATACTATTACTTCTGTAAAAGTGTTTGTAAATGGTATTGCTGATGTTACTTCCACTACAATTAAGATTTTTTCAGATAAAGGAATTACCTTAGTTGCTAGTCAAGTTTTTACAGCTATTGAAGGTTGGAATGAAGTTGTGTTAACGACTCCTTTAGTAATTCCTGCTACCGATCTTTACATTGGTTATGAAGTGGTTTGTACTGCTGGCTATCCAATAGGTTGTGACGCAGCTACTGAGCCAAATCCAAATGGTAACTGGACTGTAAATGGTGTTGCTGGTGAATGGGTACATTTAAATGAATTGGCTCCTTCTCTTACTTTTAACTGGAATATTCGTGCAATGGTAAGCGGCAGTGCTTTAACTGTTCCAATTCCATCATGTACACCTCTTGCATGGGCTGCTGGTAATGTTTCTTTAGGAAACTCTTCAACTTCTCCAGTTGTTACTTTGAAAAACTTAGGTGGTGGTACTTTAACTGTTTCTGGAATTACTGGTTTAAGTGCACCTTATACTACTTCACTTACTCCTGCTTCTGTTAGTTTAACTAATGGACAATCTGTTACATTTGGTTTTACATTCCTTCCTACTGTTGCAGGTGCTGTTAACCAAACTGTTGTAATTGCTACAAATTCTGGTGATATTACGATTGCTTTAACTGGAACTGGTGTTGATTGTGCTACTATTTCTACCTTCCCTTGGTCGGAAAGTTTTGAAGGAACAGCTTTTCCTCCTGCTTGCTGGACAAAAGAGAGTCCTGATGGCGGAACTGGTTGGGCTTCAATAGCTGCAGGTACAACTCCATTACCAGGATGGACTGGTGGCACAATGTCTGTTCCAACAGGCGGTGGCAACAACGCTGTATTTGCAACTTATACCACAGGTGGTACTTCCTCTAACGACCAATGGTTGATTACTCCTCAATTAGCTATTCCTGCTGGAAAAGCTTTGTCTTTCCAAGTTTTCAGATTTGGCTCTTACCAAGATTTTCTTGATGTGAAAATTTCGACAACCAATAATCAACCTGCTAGTTTTACCAATACATTATTCTCTATTGATACAACTTCTATGACCAGTCAAGTTTGGTTAAATGCAGGTGCTTCATTGGCTGCTTATGCTGGGCAATCTATTTACATCGCTTTCAACGAGCATATTGATGACAATTCTGCTGATGGCGCATTTATCGCTATTGATATGGTAAAAGTTGATGCTGATAATGGTGTGGTAGAAAACGCTCAAGAAAACGTTTCTATTTTCCCAAATCCAGCTAACAATAAATTGTACATTGCTGCAAACCAAATTCAATCTGTTGAAATCTACAACTTAACAGGTGCTAAAGTTGCTACTTACGGAAATCAAAACACAATTAATGTTTCTGATTTAGCGCAAGGTACTTATTTAGTTAGAGTTATTACAGGTACTAAAGTTACTACTCAAAAAATCAATATCGTAAGATAATCCTTTTTTGAAATATTATAAAAAAAGTCCTGCATTTGCAGGACTTTTTTTTATGCCTATTCGTAAAATACATTATGAACTTTTTTCCCCACTGAATTTTGCCTTTGAGAATGGAGATGAATAATTGGATGATAAGATTTATTATCTTTTACCAGCTCCCTTTTTCGGAAAATGGGTTATAAAGTTTTTTTTGTTTATCGATTTATATTTGCATCTTAATTTATAAATGTATTATAATTATGAGAAAGATTTAATTATTATTCGTTTTGATATTCATTACCACATTTGCATTCTCCCAGCAAAAGCAATTAGCTCCAGTATTTAATTCGGTAAAAGTTTCAAAATCAATAAATAATTTAGAATCTGGCGTCAAATCTGTGGTTGATTCACTTCATTATGATGGCGACTCTGAAAATTCGAGCAGAACGGTTGTACACTTTCACCAGAATATTCATATATGCATTTTTTCCTGAATTGAACCTTTCGGGACACCATGCTGTTGGAAATACAATCTCCTCCGTAAAAATATATCTTGATAGCGCAACAACATATCTAACTTCTGCCGAATTACGAATCTATTCTGATCTAGGAGTTACATCCGTTCATACGCAGGCTTTTACTCCTATGGATGGCTGGATGGCTGGATGGAATGAGGTTGTATTGAATACCAAACTACAACTCTTAATGGTTATCCCGCCGGTTGTGATGCTGGTCCAGCGAATCCAAGTGGAAACTGGACTCATTTAAATGCGTTATCACCTTCATTGATTGGTAATTGGAACATTAGAGCAATGTGTGTTCCTTCGTCCACTTCCCCAAGCTGTTTCAGAAATCTCTCAAGAGCTCGTCTCTGTATTCCCAAATCCTGCGCATAACAAATTATTTATTTCTGCTAATCAATTAAAATCTGTTGAAATATTTAACTTAACGGGAGCAAAAGTGGCAAGTTTTGGGAATCAAGACTCAATTGATATCTCCAATTTAACTCAAGGAACTTACTTGGTTAGAGTCATTGCGAACAGTAAAGTAACAACTCAAATAATTAATATTGTAAGATAGTTTTTCCTTTTGTTCAATACAAAAAAAAGAGGCAGCCTAAATTTAGACAGCCTCTTTTTTTTTTTTCTAGAAGTATTCTTTTAAGTGCATTTTACTTCGAAGAGATATAATTTCAGAGTGACGAGTAACGGGTAACGTGTGACGAGTGAACGCGAAGCGAGACGAGCTTTCGTAGCTTCCCGAATTTTGAAAAAATTCGGGAAGCTCTGTTCACTGTATTCCAGTCTCGCTTCGCGCTGTTAACTGATAACTGTTAACTGTTAACTGTATTCCAGTCTCGCTTCGCGTTGTTAACTGATAACTGCTAACTGATAACTGATAACTGTTCACTGATTTATCCCATCAAACTAAATAGTCCCACAATAATTCCAATTCCTAATACCACCGCAATGAGAACTTTCCAAACGCTTACAGGATATTTTCCTTCTATTTTGCCTGTTTGTCCATTTACTAAAATGGAGTATGTTTTATTGTTGTATTTGTAAGATGTTAGCCAAATAGGGAGCAAGATGTGCTTAAAGGTGACATTTGAGAACCGAGTGTTGTAAGTGCCGACTCGTTGTTCATCTCCACCAATATCTTCTCTGATATCGGCATTGATTTGAGTTTTGGTTGTATTTTTTGCTTGTTCAAAACCTTCAGGAAGTCCCAGTTGGTAAATCTCTGTGGTAAAACCACTCAAATATTGTTCGTTGTAAGGCATCAACTCATCAAAATTCCAGTTATCTAGTTTGTTTTTAAGGTTTTCTGGAAGTGAATTGGAAGCACAAATTAAGATATCATCAAAGAATCTGGAAACTTCTCCACTTGTTGAGTGCCAATTGGTACGAGTTTCTGTTACTGTTTTTCCATCGCGTTCTACCGAAACGGTATAATGTTCGCCTCGTTCGCCCGAATAAACGGTATCTGTATTGCAGTCGTACGTCCAATAGGGGATGTACAATCCTTGGATTTTTCCTTGTTCTGCTTTTGTTTTCACAGAGTTTGGTGCCCAGAATTTTCCATTTATCCACCCTTTGAAAAGCTCGTTGCATTTGCCCTTTACAATTTGAAAAGGCAACACATATTTGGGCTTTATCATCCGTTTTACAGTGCTTTGTGAAACCACCAATGGCGTTCCGCAAAAAGCACAGTCCGAAGAGATTGTATTTGCAGGCAATGCACTAATGGCACCACACGTATTACATTTTACTTGCGAAATTGCAGTAGTTAAATCATCGTTTTCAGTAATCGATTGTATGATCGATTCAAAATCATCTTCAACAATCTCTGCGGATTCGTTTTCAACTTCATTCTTTTCGGCACAATATGGACAGGTTAAACTGTGAGTTCCTGGTGCAAACACTAGAAAAGCACCACACTTTTTGCAAGGATATTGAGTATTTTCAACTCCTACTTCTAAATTGTTTTCTTCCACGTATTCTATTTTGTAAGTTATAAATTAGGAATTGGAGGCGGAACCGATCCGAAGAATCCACTCAACTCAGGAACTTGATTAGCAGGTGTCCATGCGGCCATCCCATTTTTCCAAACCAACGATTCTGAGGTTACTTGACCTTGTTGAATCATTAGTCCAAGATTGCTGATAGGGTAAGGTCCTTGCTGTTGACCGTTTATAGCCACAAACATAGGCTCTTGCCCAGGAATTGGCGGTGGTGATCCAGCCCCAGATTGCTGTTGTTGGTTTTGTTGTTGCTGTTGGTTTTGTTGATTCTGGTTCATCATCTGATTTGCCATGTTCATTCCCATTCCCATTCCCATTGCATCGGTAGCCATACTGTGACCGCCGTTTTCGGCAGCAGCTTCCAGCGAGTTTGCAAATTGGAATTGGGTAAACTTGTTCATATCACCGACCATACCCATGCTCGTTCTTTTGTCGAGCATTTTCTCAACTTCTTCGGGCAATGAGATGTTTTCAATTAAGAATTTGGTGACTATAATTCCATACTCATCAAATTCGGGTGCGATTTTTTCGCCAATACCTGATGATAATTCATTGTAATTGGCAGCCAAGTCCAATGCTGGTATTTTTGATTCTGCCAAAAAATCGGTAAATTGAGTTACAATTAAATTTCTCAATTGATCTTCAATTTCATCCGAAGTAAATTCTCCTTGAGTTCCGACAATGTTTCTAAAGAAATTGCTAGGATCGGAGTTAATTCTAAAACAATAACTGCCAAATGCTCTCAAACGAATGGGACCAAATTCAGCATCACGCAACATGATTGGATTTTTTGTTCCCCATTTTTTGTTTATAAACTGCTTGGTGCTTACAAAATAAATATCCACTTTAAACGGACTGTTAAATCCATATTTCCAACCTTTTAAGGTCGATAAAATGGGCATATTTTCAGTGCTAAGCGTGTACATGCCTGGTTGATAAATGTCGGCAATTACTCCTTCGTTCATGAAAATTGCTACTTGAGATTCTCTAACCGTTAGTTTTGCATTGTTTTTAATCTCGTTTTGATATCTTGGAAATTTCCAAACTATCGTGTCATTTGTTTGATCGACCCATTCGATGATGTCGATAAATTCATTCTTTAACTTATCAAATATTCCCATAGCAAATATGTTTAATTGTTTTTTTTTAGGCTAATTTATAAAAAAATATTGTAAATATGACAACTTCTATATAAATGTTGAGCAATTTGTTTTTTTTTAGATAGATTGATCCCGGATTTATCTATTTTTCTACCTCTTCTTCGGCGTCTTCTTCTTTTGTGTTTTTTGCAAATAGATGCTTTCTTCTTTTATTTAAGGCTCTTTTCGAAAGAATCAAACAGATAATTAACGTTACAAAGGCTAATATTCTCAATCCATCACTGTCGTTTTGAAGTAGGAAAAAATCATACAGTCCGTGAAATAAAATGGCATTAAATAAACCTAGGAGGAGAATGTAGGTTTTATATTGTTTGGCAAATTTTGCTTTCCCTACAAAATAGCCCATTAAAATTGCAAATCCAGCGTGGGCAGGAACTGCGGTAAACATCCTTAGAAGGCCAACAGCAAATCCATGATTCATCACATACATGATGTTTTCTGCAGCTGCAAATCCCATCGATATCATCACCGCATAGATAATTCCATCAAAAGGTTCGTTGAAATATCGGTTTTTGTAAAAAACAATTCGTAAGAAAAAGAACTTTATTCCCTCTTCTGCTAAAGCCACCACAAAAAAGGAGTAGAGAAAAACATTCATCATATCCATGGTTGGAAAAAAACTATTTCCTATCATTTCTAAAATAATGGCTGGAATGATGGAGATGATTCCTAAGATAAAACCGAGAACGAGAAATCGAATAGGCTCTCGATCGTATTTGTCTTTAAACCAGACAAATAGAATGATTGCAATTACGGGTGCTAATGCTAAAGCAAGTAAAAAGAGTAGACTCATGTTTTTTTTGTATAAATTTGTGCTAAATTAAAAAGAATCTGAATAATATTCAAAAAAAACGAAAATAATTTTATTGTAAATGGTTATAAAAGGTGTTGTGTTAAAATCCACTGGCAGCGAATATGATGTTTTGCTCGATTCTGGCAAATCGTGCACCGCTCGCCTTAGAGGAAAATTTAGAATTAAAGGAATCAAAACAACAAATCCTGTTGTAGTGGGTGACGTGGTGAGTGTGACCACTGACAACAACGACTCTTTTTATTCCATTGTGGGCATCGATGACCGGAAAAACTATATCATACGTAAATCCATTCGTTTGTCTAAAATTTCGCATATTATTGCTTCAAACATCGACAAGGCTTTTTTGGTAGTTACCTTAAGTTCTCCTCGAACTTCCTCCGGATTTATCGATCGATTTCTTACTGCCGCTGAGGCATACCGAATTCCTGTGGAGATTGTTTTTAACAAAATAGACCTTTACAATGAGCAGGAAATTGTTCTTTTAGACGAATTAATTGATAGATATTCCAAGTTAAATTATCCCTGTTTTAAAACCTCGGTGATTGAAAATATAGGACTTGAAGCTGTGAGAGATAGTTTGAAGGATAAAAAATCGCTAATTTCTGGTCACTCTGGTGTTGGAAAATCTACACTGATCAATTCGCTTGAACCTGATTTGAATATTAAAATTGGCGAAATTTCAGATGCTCACCTAAAAGGAAAACACACGACTACCTTTGCCCAAATGCATCCGCTTTCGTTTGGCGGTTTTATTATCGACTCCCCAGGAATCAAAGAGTTTGGATTGATTGATTACTCCAAAAATGAAATTGGTCACTACTTCCGCGAAATTAGAGATAAGATGAATATGTGTAAATATAACAACTGTACTCACAATCACGAACCAGGCTGCGCCGTAAAAGAGGCGGTGGAAAAAGGAGAAATTTCGAAGATTAGATATAAAAACTATTTGTCTATTCTTAATGACGAAAATATGGATATTCAATCGTGGGAACTGGAGTGATAGAGTGTAAAGTACAAAGTCTGTAAAGTCCAAAGTCTGTAAAGGGGAAAAAGAAGTGACGAGTGACGAGTAACGAGTGACCGCATAGCGACGATGAAAGACAAGCTGCAGAGCAGCGACATCTTTGTAGAAAAAAGTTATTTATTGAAAATCTGAGGTGCAGCGCACCGACATAAAAGAAGAAGTGAAAGGCTGTAAAGCTCCGTCAAAATTCAAAAAAAGTATTTTTTTGATTATTTGACGAGAGTCCTCGAAAAATGACAATCCGCCAGGCCTGTACTGAGCTATGCCGAAGTATGGCGGATTTATTTTTCGGGAGCGAAAGTCTGCAAAGGGGAAAAAGAAGTGACGAGTGACGAGTAACGAGTGACCGCATAGCGACGATGAAAGACAAGCTGCAGCGCAGCGACATCTTTGTAGAAAAGAGTTATTTATTGAAAATCTGAGGTGCAGCGCACCGACATAAAAGAAGAGGTGA
>JBBRGJ010000028.1:0-29101 GCA_038240835.1 Bacteroidales bacterium
TTCACATCCATGGCGTTTGGGCAGAAGCTTTCCGATATTTCGGATAGTAATATGGGCACAACTTGGATAAAATTCAAATCGAATGTTTCGGTAAAACCAACACAACTTTTTGATCAATACAAAAAAGCGTTTAATTTGGGCAGCGACGACGAGATGAGATTGATAAAATCAGAAACCGATGAGCTCGGATTTACACACTACCGATATCAACAATATCATCAAGGGGTGATGGTTTTTGGAGCCATCTATATTTTGCATGAAAAAGAGAATCGTTTGCAAACAGGAAATGGATTAATCGTTGGCAACATAAACTCAAACACCACTTCTTCCATTCAACCTAAAAAAGCAATTGAAACAGCCATTGCTATGGTGTCTGCCACCGAATATGCTTGGCAAAACAAAACCATGGAAGCAGATTTAAAAGCAAGCACCAAAGACAATAAGTCTACCCACTATCCTTCCGCAAATTTGATGTTGTTTTCAAAGAATCAATCTCAAGAATACCACTTAGTTTATAGAGTAGAGGTGTTGTCGACCAAACCCTTAAAACGTATTGCCGTTTATGTAGATGCAGCTTCTGGTAATATATTTCACTCCATCAATCTAATGATGACTGCCGATAAACCCACCAAAGCACAAACTCGTTACAATGGCATTAGAACCATTACTGTGGATTCGGTAAGTTCTACCCAATATTATCTTCGCGAAAGTGGACGTGGAAATGGCATCACCACCAAAAACCTACAAAACCAAGGAGACATGAACAACGTAAACGTCAACGCAGCCGTTCATATTATGGAAGCCGATACGTTTTTCAATGAAGATGTAACCGCAAACAACGCACATTGGGCATCCGAAATGACGTACGATTACTATTTACAAGTTCACAACAGAAACAGTTACAATGGTAGTGGAATCGGCATGTTTAGCTACGTTCATTGGGGCGATGCAATCTCAAATGCAATGTGGACAGGTTCGGCCATGGTGTATGGTGATGGCGGCGGATCAACCGGTCCATTTACTACAGCCGAAATTTGTGGACACGAAATTACGCACGCTGTGACACAATACTCTGCCGATTTAATTTACGAAAACGAATCCGGCGCAATCAATGAAGCATTTAGTGATATCTTTGGCTCGATGGTCAATTTGTTTGCAACGGATACTATAAATTGGAAAATTGGTCTACAAACGGGTTCTGCATTTAGAGACATGTCCAACCCTAAATTATATCAAAATCCCGACACTTACAAAGGACAATATTGGCAATGGGGAACATCCGACAACGGCGGAGTGCACTCAAACAGTGGAGTCGCTAATTATTGGTTTACCTTAATTGTAAAAGGAGATACTGGGGTAAATGATTTGGGTTATCGCTACAATGTATTTCCCATTGGCTCGGCAAAATCTGAAAAAATTGCCTACAGAGCACTCACCACCTATCTAACTCCAACTTCACAATACATCGACTGTTACCGAGCAACGATTGAAGCGGCAAACGACCTCTACGGCGAATGTTCCATTGAATCCAAAACGGTAGCCGAAGCATGGGTTGCCGTGGGCGTAGGTCGCTCTTTTGACACATTGGCTGTTTATAGCAACGGAATTACGGGTCCAACCACAGACTGTGGACTTACAAATGAACCATTGAGTGTAGAACTTTTTTACAACGGTTGCAATCGCCAACTGAATGTTGGGACTAAAGTATTTCTGATGGCAAAAGTGGATGCAAGTACAGTTTATTATGATACACTTACCTTGGCAACTCCATTTGTGGGAGGAACATTACTCGCACATACCTTCTCAACACCCATCAATGTCACAACTATCGGAAACCATCGAGTAGATTTGTGGATGAAAACTGAAGGATCTGACACCTATACCGATAGTGTGAAAAATTATCAGTTTACCAATAGATTATTACAAAACATAGATTTTGCAGCAGCAGAAGTATTAAGCCCAAAAACATCGTGTCACTTAGGAACCCAAGAGACTGTATCTATGACCTATACATATTTAGGCTGCGCTCCAATTTTGGCTGGCGACTCCGTACGATTGGGTTATAGAATAAATGTAACCGATACCGTTTACGAGTACCGTGTAATGAATCAACCGATGAATTATGGAGATACATTGAGTTACACGTTTATTACAAAAGCAGATTGCTCGCAAGCAGGAGATAATCTGGTTCAGGTGTTCGCCGTTAACCCATCAGATACATTGCGAACCAACAATGGAAAATCAATCACCATTATTCGTCCACAATTTCTAAACAACCACGGACCGTTAACGTTTAATGAAACAGACATCAATAGTTTTTACTATAAAGAGATTGTACAACATGGAAAAGTTCGTTTAAGAGGAATGGCTGGCTATCCCAACGGAAAATTTTTAAACTTTACAGGAGGCAATGTTTTTAGTTATTACGATCAACTTGAAATGCCTTCGCCAGGACAAGAGTGGACGGCCAACGAGATGTTATCAGCAAAAGCCAGCTTTTGTGTAGATGCTCGTTCATTAACATATTTGCATATAAACTTTGATTTAAAACAAACCAACGGCGGCGATTTATACACCATGTATTTAGGTGCTGGCGATTACTCATCTGCAAGTGTCATGCGTATTTTGGTAAACGGAGTTCAAGCAAGTCAGACTTTTAAACCCAATACAGCTTCGTCAGATCCATTCGCCAATCACACCGTAAGCTTAAATAGCCATGTAGGAGAAATATTAGAAGTAACTTTCGAAACCCGCAACATTGCTTCAGACACAATGAATTTTACCTTAGACAATGCATTTTTAGACAACATTAATATCATTGAAAATTCAGGAGATAATATCGCAGAGGTAAATTCAGGAGTTTCTGTTTCGCTTTTCCCAAATCCAGCCAACCAACAGACCAACCTTTTGATAAACTCAAATGATTTATTGATAAGCGAATTGCAAATAATCGACTTTTTAGGAAAAACAGTGGTCACTAAACCAATATTAATCAATCTTGGAGAAAATTTAATCACCTTAGATTTAAATGGATTTTCGAACGGGTTATATGTGATAAACATCAAAACCAAAAACGGAGATATCCGTCAAAAAATGGTTATTCAAAAATAGGTTTAATTTCAAAATTATACAATATAAAAAAAGTCGCTCTAGAGCGACTTTTTTTATTTATCCTTTTATTTCAACCAATAAATGGCTGAGTTCCGGGTGTCTTTCAAAATACTTTACCACAAATGAGCAAGTAGGTTTTATTTTATACTGCTTCTCTTCCACCCATTCAATAAGTTTTTTAATTAACACCTCGCCAATTCCTTTACCACGGTGTGATGAATTGATCATTGTGTGGTTGGCTACTAAAACACCAGGCCTATCTTCGGGCAATGAATAGGTAAGTTCTCCAATAATCTCTTGGTTTTCTAAAATATTAAAAACTCCAGAATTTTCCGTGATTGTATGTGTTGTTTCCATCTCTTTTTATTACAAAAATAGTCATAATTTCAAAAGAGAATGAATTTCATTATTTATTTAGAAAAAATGATAAATCGTCAAATTAAAACGCTGTTAGGTTTTTATGCCTTTATGGTGGCCTAAATCGACATAAATTTAAGATAAATAAAAAAAATCTTTCTTTAATAAAAGAGAAATTTTATCTGAATTTTATGTAATTAAAAAAAATCATCTTGCGATTTTAGGGTCAATTTTTATCTTATTTTGTATTCTTAAAATAAAAAAATAAAAAAAATTCGCTTTCTAAGAAAATAATATTATTTTAGATTCCTTTTTTAAAATCGTTTTATCAATTGGAAATCAAATACTTAAACGTTTAGTGCTGTTTAGTTTTTATTCACCTAATATGTTAAATATTTTACCTTAACAAAGTTTTTTCTCTTAGGCAAATAGGCATTACAGAATATGGATTTTCTTAACACCTGATTTTCAGTCGATTACAAAAGTCAATAATTTAACTCGTATTTAACTTTTTTTATTGTCAATTAAAAAAATTGTCATATCTTTGCAAAGTTAATTAAGGGAAACAATTAATAAAAACTAAGGGAAACAAAAAAAATGAAAAAAATCACACTAGTATTTGCAGCAATCATTGCGATGACCATCATCACAGTTAGTGCTTCAAACTCTAAGGAAGCTGCAATGGCTTTCAACAGTGGTAAAGCAAAATTTGAATTGAATGATTTCAAAGGCGCTGTAAAAGATCTCACAAAAGCAATTTCATTAGATGCCACCGATGCAACTACATTTTTCTTAAGAGGAAAAGCATTTTTCCAATTAGGCAAAAACGAAGAAGCGATCAAGGATTATACTGTAGCAATTGCTTTGAACCCTAAAAATGCTGAATTTTACTTTCTAAAAGCTCAAGCTTACGCAGATCAAGAAGATTTCAAATTGGCTTACCGCGAAATGAACAAAGCAATTGAGTTGAACAAAGAAGATGCAAATTACTTTTTTGTTCGCGCAACAATTGAAACAGAATTGAATTACGGTGCTGATGCCCGTGACGATTTTGAAAAAGCAGCTTCAATGGGTCACAAAGAAGCAATTGTAGCAATTACTCCAGTTACAAAAAAGTAATTGGGTAACCAACACATTAAAAAAAGAGGTTTCAATTTTGAAACCTCTTTTTTTATGTACCTAAACCACCTCGTTGATGGGAATTTTCTTTCCTCTAAAATCACCCACTTCTCCTTGTTTTAATCCTTTAAGGGCTTCATAAAAAGGAACTTTTGGAGAGATGACAAAAATGGAATCTCCTTTAAACTCAACTTTCCCAAGTCCAGTAGCAACCAATATCGTTTGATCACTCGTTGAAAAGAGCGAACCCAGTTTCACAGAATTAGAAACATGTTCGGTGTTGATTTGTAGAAACTCCCTTATATCCGATTGCACGGCATGAATTTGAACCGTATGCATTTCTATTTTTCTCATTTGCTGGTTCCTAAATCCATCATAACGATCTTTTTGAGGACCATAATCGTTGGCAATCTTCATGGTATCATCCAGCTCAATTTGTAATTCAGCTTCTTTTTGTTGCAAACTTTGAATGCAGAAACCGATCAACTCTTTTTTATAATCTAATGATAACATATATATGCTCCTGTCTTTTTAATGATCATTTGTTGAAAATAAAACACTACTCGAAAAGTGTGAATGGGAAAATGTGATTTTATCCACACCAAAGATAACGAAATAAAAAGGGAAAGTTCAATCTTTTTAAAAAAATAGAGTTTTTTTAAGTTGATAAGTTTCAAAAAAAACTACTAAGTCAGTAACAAGGGAATCCCTAAAATTAAGTTACCTTTGCAATACAAAGAAAAAAGAAGAGGATGAATTCAGCAAAAAAAACATTTCTAACTCTCGGGATATTATTTTCATTTTTAAGCATCTTTGCCCAAGTTGATTTTAATAGAACCGTTATCAAAAAGGAGAATTCGGATACCATTGTTGTTTCCTATCAATTAAAGAAATTCAAACCCGGTGAAATTTGTAGAATACAACAAAAAATCCCGACTGCTTTTATATTTGTAAAACACGACATACAATCCGATACGCTCTATTTAGAAAAAGGCGTAGCTACTTCCATTTGGCTCTCATTGCCAAGCGACACAATGATAACTTATACCATCACCTTGCTTGCGCCCAAAAAATCGTTAGGGTATTTATATCTTGGCGACTGTGCCTGTTATTATGGAGGCAAAAGTCAAGCTGCAACTCGTAAATATATCCCCAAAGAGAAAGTTTGGCTCATCGACACCCTGTTAATTCCAGCAGTAGACACGCTATTACTTGTTCAAATTGACTCTATAGATAAATTGAAACCCATTGTGAAAAAAGCTAAAAAAGGACAAAAAGCAAAAGTAATATCTCCTAGAAATCCGTATAGTTTTCGAATTCAAATCACCGCTACGAAGTTC
Organism: Bacteroidales bacterium; assembly: GCA_038240835.1. Taxonomy (GTDB): domain Bacteria; phylum Bacteroidota; class Bacteroidia; order Bacteroidales; family WCHB1-69; genus JBAXTE01. The sequence goes on from JBBRGJ010000028.1 coordinate 5,928, forward strand.
AAGCAAGACCTAAAAGATCTCGAAAAAGAAATTATTCGTCCCGATAGAATGTTCGAAGAACTCACCGATGGATTGTACAAATACACCATTGGAGACTTCAAAAACTATCAACAAGCGAAAGAGCGCCTCCTATTATATCAACAACAGAAAACAAATGGCTACATCGTTGCCTATAAAGATGGCATTCGCGTAGGCATAAAAGAGGCTTCGAAGAACGTAGATACGGAAATGATTGAGCAATAACGCAAAAACATAAATATATCATGTCGACACGCATCGAAAAGGACACCATGGGCAAAATCGCCGTTGGAACAGACAAGTACTGGGGAGCGCAAACACAACGATCGCTCGAAAACTTCAAAATTGGAAATCAGCGCATCCCCGTTGAGATGATCAAAGCGCTTGCCATTGTGAAAAAATCAGCAGCCTTTGCCAATGCTAAACTTGGAAAACTGTCCGAAGAAAAAGCACAATTGATTGCTCAAGTTTGTGACGAGATTTTAGCCGGAAAACTAGCCGACCAGTTTCCGCTGGTTGTTTGGCAAACCGGTTCGGGCACGCAGACCAACATGAACCTCAACGAGGTAATTGCAAATCGTGCAGACGAAATAAAAAGAGGTCACTTTGGCGATGGGCAATCATTTATAAGCCCCAACGATGATGTAAATAAGTCGCAATCTACCAACGATGTTTTTCCTACAGCCATGAAAATAGCGGCGGTGCAAGTATTTACAGAAAAAACCATTCCCGCTTTAAAACATTTTTCCACAGAATTAGCACGAAAATCAACCGCCTTTAAATCCATCGTAAAGATTGGAAGAACACATCTAATGGACGCCACTCCGGTAACGTTGGGTCAAGAATTTGAATCGTACCAATCGCAAATAGATCATGCCATCAAGGCCATTGAATTTAGCTTGTTTCATCTTTACGAACTTCCAATCGGTGGAACAGCCACAGGCAGTGGATTAAACACGCCCGAGGGTTACGACAAAGAGACCGCAAAACAGATTGCGACAATGACAAACCTGCCATTTACCAACTCGTCATGCAAATCGGAATCGATGGCCGCACACGATGCCTTGGTGGGCGCTTCGGGAGCTTTAAAACATACAGCAGTGAGTTTGATGAAAATTGCAAACGATATTCGATTATTGGCATCCGGACCTCGCTGCGGAATAGGTGAAATCTCCTTGCCCGAAAACGAACCCGGCTCGTCCATCATGCCCGGAAAAGTAAATCCAACCCAATGCGAAGCCCTGTCGATGGTGTGCGCTCAGGTAATGGGCAACGATACCGCCATTTCGGTGGGCGGAATGCAAGGACATTTGGAATTAAATGTATTTATGCCCATGATGATTTACAATTTGTTGGATTCTGCAAATTTAATTGCCGATGTGGTCAACTCTTTCAACAAAAACTGTCTGATGGGAATTACCGCCAACGACGAAATCATCCAACACAATCTAACACAATCGTTGATGTTGGTTACCGCACTCAATCCACACATTGGTTATTACAACGCTGCTGCCATCGCACAAAAAGCACACAAAGAAGGAACCACGCTAAAACAAGCAGCCCTCGAAAGTGGATTGCTCACTTCGGAAGAGTACGATTTTTGGGTAGATCCTAAGAAAATGGTTTGAGGAGTGAAGGGTGCACTTCCCTTCGAGTTCGCCGCGGCGAATCAGGGTAAACTAGCTCAGTGACCAAAGGGTGAAAAGGTTATAAAGGTAAAAAGCAAGAAAGAAAGCTGCAGAGCAGCGACATCTTTGTAGCAATAAAAGTTCTTTTTTACAACGAAAAGGTGCAGCGCACCGAAATCTAAAAATCAGCCGTAGGAAGAGGAAGTATAGAAAGTTCATAAAGTGCCGAATTTCCTTAAAAATCTTTGATTTTTGTAAAAATTCGAGTCCCGTAAACGAGGATTGATAACATTCTCGGAAAATGACAATCCGCTAGTTAGCGGATTTGTTTTTCGCAAGTGAAGTGAATGGTTGTCAATGACTAAATAACGTTGACCGTTAATACGTCAATTGAAAATGAATAAAACAAATGGCATTTAGCTCAGTAATAATACGTGAGTTAAATGCCATTTGTTGTTTATCAGAAAGATATTAGTTTGCGGCTTCGCCTATAAACTTGATTAACTCAACTAAAGCTGACTCATCTTTTACGTCCACTTTTTTATCTTTTAATTTGTCTTTAAGCGCCGGGTACATCTCGTAAAACGAATTGGTAACTTTAGAGCACTCAAGTAGATCGGAAATTTTGTAGGCCTTTTTTTGCGTTGTCATTTTACAATAATAGTCCTCTTCGTTAGGCTCATAATACAATTCTGCTGTTTTATGTTGATCAATGTATTTCATTAATTTTGTGCTAGCCAAAAATTTTGTAGCAATTTCTATTGGATGGTAACGACCATCATTTACAAGAATATATTTTATATCATCCAAGCGGAAATATTTTTTTAATTTCTGAGTAGTTTGATCGATTAAGTTTACCACTTTGCCAGCATCCAGGTCTATCATATTGCCAGATCCGGGCAAAGAACCTAGTTTCATATCTACAATCCCCGAATAATCCTTTCCGTCGACTCCATAAACGGTTCCTTGCTTATAAATAATCAATTCTGCCTTACGTTTAATCAGATAAGATTGTTGTTTCCTTTTTTCAGCTTCTTCTTTTGCAACTTGTTCCTTTCGTTTGGCTTCTTCTTTTGCAACTTGTTCCTTTCGTTTGGATTCTTTGATTTTTTCCAATTCCTCTTTTACATATAAATCTACACTTTCGGAAAAGGAATTGGTATAATAACAGTTTTTGGACTGCTTTAATTCAGAATAAGAACAGAAAAGATCAAAAGATTCTCCAAATCCAGAGGGTCCCCAGCCGTTCTCGGTGTAAAACGTGTGGAAAATTTCTTTAGCTTTCTGAAACATTCCAGAATAATAATAACATATAAATAGGTTTAAATGCGTTAGTTTTCTAGCATCTTGATTCGACCTTCCATGCTCGGTATTGTATTTTTCGTAGATTGCAATAATGGGTTGTAGTCTGCTGGCAATGGTAGTGAATGTGTTTGAATCCAAAGGAGTACTAAAGATGACACGTTGCGAATCTACAGCAGCCTCTAGAGGAGATAATGGCGAGCCAACTTCAACGTTTGAAATAAAACTCATGCTCATAAATGAACGTTTATAGATGTTAACGTCATAACAAATTTCAACAGCCCTCTTCGCTTTTGCAAGAAATTTTTCTAATTGATTTTTAGAAGCTCTCATTTCCACCAATTTTGGGTCGGTGTTTTTAATCGAGTTATTAAACTCATCTATTGACGAAAATCCGACAAGCTTGTCAAAGGCGAGCCACTTATCAAATGTCTCTTTTGATTTGAAAAAACTAGCATGGTAAACCATTTGATGCCTCTCTTTGTCGTCACTGATAAGGATTGTTCGAATGATGTTTTGATCCTTATCCTTCACAAGTAATTTAAAATCCAACGTGAATGAGAAATTAGCAACGTACCCTTTTTTACTCACCTTTGTCATATCAGGATTTACAATTTCATAATTTATTAAATAAGGTTTGTCAAATATAATATTAGAAATACCATTAGAAACTACTTCAAAAAAATAATTGGCTAATTCTCCTTTTTTTGAGTTCTCATATTTAGCTTGGAGTGATGGTGATAAAGTTAATCCAGAAAAAGAGCCACCTCCTTCATTCGATCGGTTATAAGCAATAGATTGCAAGGCTTCTGACATAACCAATTTATAGCGATCGGTTGCGGACATTGAAAAATCGACTGCCGGTAAATCGATGGGCATCTTCACGTTTTGAGTTTTAAATTTTTGTCCTTGCAGCCCAATCGATATTGCGCAGAAAAAAAGCAACATTAATCTTCTTTTGTTCATTTTTAGTGAGTTTAATTTTGATAAATATTTCGAAGTTGCAAAATTAGTAATAAATCTCTAGTTATTAATCACAAATTAGTAATAAATTCTCAACGTTCCTCTGTTGGAATTCTTTCCGATTCTAAGCCAAGGGAATCGGAGTGAGGAAGGTGACGGGGTGACGAAGTAACGGGGTGACGCGCGAAGCGAGGATGCGCCAAGCGATACTGGCGCGAGACGAGCTTCGCTCCGTTACCCCGTTACCCGTTACCCCGTCACCTTTTAAGATGCTCTGATCACTGATTTTCATCTGATTGATTTTTTTCTTGTTTGCATTGATTTTTTTTCTTAATTTCGTTAACTAATTTCGGAATTATTAAAAATTGTTTCTAAAATCCTACTTCTGTTTACTTAAAATTGAAATTTATGAAAAGAATCAGTCTGGCACTGTTGGCGCTTTTGCTCACAAATGGGCTTTTTGCACAAGAACCAGTAATCACCAAAGGGGTTATTAAGCAAGTAACGGTGTATAGAAGTGGAGCATTTGCCTCTGCCGAAGCTACCGCAAAAGTAACCAAAGGTCCCAACATCATCGAAGTCAGGGGGTTGCCTTTGACAATTGACAAAAACTCAATTCAAGTTGGCGGAAAAGGTGTTTTTACGATCAACTCCATCACCAATGGAACGTACTTTCGTGATACCGACACCCTCGAAAAGAAATCAAAAGCCTACATTCTAGGTCAGAAAATAGATAGCTTGTCGTTATTAATAAACGACCTCAAAGATAACAACAGCGTATTGAAGAGTGAGTTGAATTTGCTCACCCAAAATCAGAACATTGGAAGTGAGACAATTGGGTTAAAGCTGTTGGATATAAAAGCCGCAATGGCTTACTATTCGCCAAGGTTTTTGGAAATAAAACTTGCTCTACTCAAAAACGAGGAGCAATATAAAATCAACGACAACAAAAGAGCTATTTGTCAACGTGAATTAAACGAATTATCAAAATTAGGAGACCAAGAGGTTTCGGTAACAATTGATTTAACAGCCGAAAGTAATGATCCAATCTTGCTAACGATCGATTTTCTGATGTCGGGCTGTGGATGGAGTCCCACCTACGATGCACGGACGGATGGAGTGAATGACAAGTTGAAAATAACGTATAAAGCAGATGTGTGGCAACGAACCGGAATAGATTGGAACAAGGTAGATTTTTCGCTATCCACCGGAAATCCATCGCTGAACAACAATTACACAAAAGCCAACCGTAGATATTATATGTTAAAAAACGAGTACGAACAGGTCAATAATGTCGATAAATCAAAAAATCAAAATGTGGACGAATTAGAGGTTATCGGCACATCAAGAACATTAAGCCCGTCGGTTACTTTAATTTCTGGCAATGTAACCGATGGAAAAGAACCAATTCCTTATGCAACAATAGCGGTAATGAGTAAATATGGAAAAATTCTAACTGGTACACAAACAGATTTTGACGGAAATTTTAAGATACACCCAATTACCCCCGAAGCGGAGTACATAGAAGTTTCATATATTGGTTGTCAAAAATTGAAATATTATCTTGTGACGGACTATCTTGAAATTCAATTACACAAATCAAACATGGAACTAAACTGTGTTGAAGTACTATGGGAGAGACCTCTTATAAGTCAAGGATTTGTGGAAGAAAAAGAGGCCGAAAAGCCACAATATTCTACTTTTAACAACTTTACCACTACTGAATTTAAAATCAATACACCGTATACTTTTCTGTCGGATGGCAAAGAGAATCAGATAGAGATAAACAATACCGAGTTTAAGGCACAATACGAATATTATGCTGCTCCCGAATTAAACCAAAGCGTATTTCTTACGGCTAAATTGGTAGATTTTGAAAATTCTGGTTACGAAAACGGACCACTTAATGTATTTATAAACGATGGTTTTGTGGCAACAAACACACTCGAACTCCCTAAGACAAGTGATACAGCAATTGTGTCGTTGGGTTATGACAAAGCGTTGATTTTGAACCGTGAACGAATTAAAAACAAAGCAAGAACATCCACCCTTGGATTTGATAAAACAGAGTTTTTTGCGTTTAATATAACCCTTAGGAATACCAAGAATTCAGCGGTACAAGTTCAAGTTCAAGAACAGATTCCGATATCAACCAAAGATGATGTCACTGTAAATAATATCAAATATGGAAATGCCAGTTTCGATTACAAAACAGGAATTGTCACTTGGAATATAACCATCAATGCCAAAGAAAAAGTAGAGTTGTTGTACGAATACTCCATCAGCTACCCTTCTAAGTCCAACATTACTATTCGTTAATTTAAAACTTGAGCAACATGAACTATAAAAACATAATTACTATCTGTTTGATATTAAACACCTTGTCGTTGTTTTCGCAAGCAGAGATTAAATCAGAAATAAAATCGGTAACCGTTTATAGAAAAGGTGCACGCGTGCAAAGTGAAGTGAAAACGGTTCTAAAACCAGGACTAAATAAGGTGTCTTTTGTCGGAAATCCAGATAAAATTGTGGCCAAGAGTGTCCAACTTAGTGGAGCAGGTGATTTTTCTATTATATCTGTAAAATTAGGAACTTCGTATACCGCTTTTGATGATGCCATTAAAGATCGAAAAGGAAAAATATTTGAAAAAATAGACAGTTTAACCGCACAGCTAAATACAATAAATGCAACATTGGAGGCAATAAGATTAGAAGAGACTCTTTTGATGTCGAACTACCAAATTGGGGGGAAAAACAATGGAGTTAGCATCCTTGAATTAAAACAAATTGCCATCTATTTTTCGCAAACACTCGCTCAAATTAAACAGCGACAAAAACAGTTGAATGCAAAAAATAATCGAATAACCGAAGAGATTAGAATCCTGAAAATAGAGTTAAATCAAAAAGATAATCCCGATAAACGATTCTCGAAAATAGATGTCGTATTAAAAGCACAGGCACAAGTTAATGCTACCCTTTATTTAGATTACTTTACTGCTGGAGCGTCATGGAATCCAATTTACGATGCAAGGGTAAACGATTTAAACGGAAAGATAAACGTAGTTTACAAAGCACAAATATTCCAAAATACAGGATTAGATTGGAACAATGTCAACTTAAAGATATCTACTGCAGAACCATTGGTAAACAACGAAAAACCAATGGTGACAAAAAGATACGTAACGGCATACGTCCCTTATGATGGTAATCTAAGAACTCAGAGTGGAAGAGGAGCAGCAAGTATAGTCAGTAATATGGCTGGGGTTTCGTCAGATACAGAGTTAAATACACAGACGTTTAATTGGAGAGATTCAAAAGCTGATAGTTATGTGAATGGAGTAAAAGTGGTTGAAACCGTAAAAGTTCAAAACCCAACCAATGTTGATTTCACCATTGACAAACCGTATACAATTACTTCGAACAACAAACCTTATTTGGTGGAGATAAAAAAACACATATTTGATGCATATTACGAAGTGTATGCAGCCCCAGAGTGGGATAAATCTGCTTATTTAACCGCACAATCTATGGGTTGGGATGGAAATGGTTTTGAACCGGGCAACATGAATATATTCTTAGGAGGAACATTTATTGGAACCACTGTTTTCGACCCAAGTTCTATTTCAGATACGCTGATGTTGTCGCTTGGCAAGGATAAATCGACCACAGTAGAACGGTTAATCACAACTGATTTTTCAAAATCAAAAGCACTGTCGAGCAAAGAAGAGGAGACTTTTGTGTACACAATTAAGGTAAAAAATAATAGAAATTATCCAATAAAACTAAGACTTGAAGAGCAAATTCCTATTTCTAAAAGCGATGATATTAAAGTAACCGTTCTTACATTAACCGGTGCAACTTATGTTGTAGAAACAGGAATACTCACTTGGACACCAATAATTAAACCGTTGGAAACAATTACTATTTCCTATTCATACTCTGTAAAAAAACCAAAAGACAAACAAATCGACATCGTGTATTAATGAGAAGAGAGTGCCAAGTGCGGAGAAAGTAGCCGAGTGGCGGAGTGGCGGAGAAAGTGGCCGAGTAGCGGAGTGGCCGAGTGCGCTAAGCTCGTCTCGCTTCGCGCACATGGCTACTCGGCTACCTGGCTACCCGGCTACTTAACTTCTCTGCTTCTCAAACACTTCAAAGCTTGTTCCTTTACGTTGATATTTATAGACACGAAAGGTAGAGATTAAAAAAAAGTTAACAGATTGTTATTGTTGATTATTATGAACCTAAGTTCATTACCTTTGCAAAAAAAACAATCAATGTCGCGTCCGATACGTAATCGAAAAGTTTTGCAACCCCCTCAGATGGATGGATTTAAGCCATTTGGAATGATGCAGTGCAAACGTGAGGGCATTGAAATACAGTTAGACGAATACGAAAGTATCAAACTCGCACTTTACGACAAACTCTCTCAAGACGAAGCCTCCGAAAAAATGGGCGTTTCTCGTCCTACTTTTACTCGTGTGTACAATCGTGGGTTGGAAAAGATTGCAAAAGCATTTGTTGAAGGCTTGTTTATCGAATTTAATGGTGGCAATGTGGAGTTTCAAGACAAAAAACTGCATTGCACTCGATGTAAAAAAGGCATAAATTTCGAATTTTGCAACAGCTGTAAACATCAGACGAATATTCAAAATGAATTAATTACAATATAAACACAAAATTAATCAATCAAAATGGACACAAAAAACGCAGGTTTCAACACCAAGTTAATCCACGCCGGAGAAATTGACGACCAATTTGGATCAGCAACACCTCCAATTTATCAAACATCTACTTTTAAATTTTCAAGTGCCGACGAAGGTGCTAAATGTTTTGCTGGCGAGAGCAATGGTTATATCTATACTCGTATCAACAACCCTACAATCGATGCATTAGAAAGACAAATTGCAGCGTTAGAAAACGGTTTTGGTGGTGTAGCTGTTAGTTCCGGAATGGCTGCAGTAAATGTTATTTATCAAACACTTTTAGCTTCTGGCGATCACATGGTAAGCACCGATGCTGTATACGGTCCTTCACGCGCTATCATGGAAAATCACTATCCTAAATATGGCGTTGAAAGCACTTATATCAACACTACGAATCTTGACAATATTGAAAAAGCATTCCGTCCAAACACAAAAGTGCTTTTTATCGAATCACCTGCAAATCCAACCATGGATATTACAGACATTGAAAAATGTGCTGAAATTGCTCACCGTCATGGTGCTTTATTGGTTGTTGACAATACTTTTAGCAGTCCATATTTATTAAACCCTCTTAACTTGGGTGCCGATGTTGTTTTTCACTCTATGACCAAATTTATCAACGGTCACGCTGATGTGGTTGCAGGTATTGTGATTGCAAAAGATCCTGATTTATACAAAAGATTACGTGGGATGATGGTTATGTTGGGTTGTAATATGGATCCACACCAATCGTACCTTGTTCTTCGTGGAGTAAAAACATTGGGAATCCGTATCGACAGAGCGGTAGAAAATGCACAAAAAGTAGCTGAATTCTTAGAAAATCATCCAAAAGTAGCTTGGATTAAATATCCAGGATTGAAATCTCATCCTCAATACGAATTGGCAAAACGTCAGTTAAAAGCTCCGGGAACAATGATTAGCTTTGGTCTAAAAACTGGATTTGATGGTGCTAAAAAACTGATGGACAATGTACATCTTGCACTTTTAGCAGTTTCTTTGGGCGGAGTTGAATCACTTATTCAACATCCAGCTTCGATGACTCACTCTAAGGTAACCAAAGAAGGAAAATTAAAAGCAGGCATCACCGACGATTTAGTTAGATTTTCGGTTGGTATCGAAGATGTAGAAGATATTATTGCTGATTTGAAACACGGTTTAGAAAAAGCATAAGTGTTTGCAAGAAAACGTCAATTTACCAAAAACAACAAACTTTATGAAAGTTGCAATTCCATTATCAGCAAATAATCAGGTAGATGATCATTTTGGTCACTGCGCTTATTACAGCATCTACACCATTGATTCTAACGGTGAAGTTGCCGAAGACAAAATCTTAGAATCGGAGCAAGGTTGCGGATGCAAATCAAACATTGCTTCTGTATTGGCTGACGAAGGCGTAACCGTTATGTTAGCTGGAGGCATCGGTGCTGGTGCTATCAATGTATTGAATGGCGCAGGTATAGAAGTAATCAGAGGATGCAGCGGCGACGTTACTACTTTGGTGAAACAATATGCAGCGGGAAGTCTAACCGATAGCGGAGTGAGCTGTGCTAGTCACGACACACACCACGCGGAAGGAAATGAACACCAATGTGGCCATAATCACTAGAAACTAAAATGGTTCTCATAAAAAAACCCGTCAGATATCTGACGGGTTTTTTTATGTCAGCGAGGGAGGAAAGAGGTAACGGGAAAAAAGGTGACGGGGTGACGGGGTAACGGGGTGACCGCAAAGCGACGATGCGCGAAGCGACGATGGGGGAAAAGTGACGAGTGACGAGTAACGAGTGACCGCATCCCGAATTTTAATCCGCCGCGGCGGAGAGATTTTGTAAAAATTCGTGGATCCTCGAAAAAAGACGATCAGCCATTGGGCTGCTCTTTTTTTCGGGAAGCGACGATGCGCGAAGCGAGTCCAAACGCGAAGCGAGACTCTCGCGAAGCGATTCGAGCTTCGCGTCACTCGTCACTCGTCACTCCGTCACCTCTTCTGTCGAGCTTCGCTCCGTCACTCGTCACTCGTCACTCCGTCACCTCTTCTGTTGAGCTTCGCTCCGTCACCCCGTCACTTCGTCACTCCGTCACTTCTTCCGTCGAGCTTCGCTCCGTCACTTCGTCACCCCGTCACCTCTTCCGTCGAGCTTTGCTCCACTTGGCTATTCAGTCACTCGGCCACTTCTTCAATCCAGCTTTCGAAGATCCACGAATTTTGAAAAAATTACCCAATAAAAAAACTGATACCTCACGATACCAGTTTTCTTGCTGTTGTTATTCCGAAAAATATTCTATTTCAATTTTTTGGCAATTTCGCGAAGCATTACTTCTGTCATTGCGTCTAAGGTATATTCGTAATTCAAATCCCAATCGCGTTTTGAAATACTGTCATCGATACTTTGAGGCCATGAATCAGCAATTGCTTGACGGAAATCTGGTTTGTAGGTAATCTCAAAATCTGGAATGTGTTTTTTAATTGATTTATACACATCGTCTGGACAGAAGCTCATGCCACCAATGTTGTAACTATCGCGAGTAGTAAGTTTGCTTTCGTCTACCTGCATCAAATCAATGGTTGCTTTGATTGCATCTGGCATAAACATCATCGGTAAATAAGTTTCTGCTGACAAAAAGCATTCATATTTTTTATTTTTGATGGCTTCGTAATAAATATCTACCGCGTAGTCAGTAGTTCCACCACCCGCTTCAGTTTTGTAACTGATTAATCCTGGGTAACGTACGCTTCTGGTGTCTACACCGTAACGTTTTTGGTAATAACTAATCCAACGTTCACCGGCCATTTTGCTGATTCCATAAACAGTATTAGGATCCATTACACAGCTCTGAGGAGTGTCGCGACGAGGAGTAGATGGTCCGAAAACAGCGATAGAACTTGGCCAAAAAAGACGTTTTAATTTCTGCTCACGAGCAATATCCAACATGTCTAATAAACTTTTCATGTTGATATCCCACGAAGGAATTGGATTTTTCTCAGCATTTCCCGAAAGAATGGCCGCCAAATGATATACTTGGGTAATCCCATGTTTGCGCATGGTTTCTGCCAATTTTTGCGCATCCAATGCATTCAAAATCTCGAAAGGACCATCTTGTGTAATTTCGTCGCTTGCTTGTTTGATGTCCGTAGCAACTACATTGCTATTGCCATACATGTTACGTAAATCAAGTGTTAGTTCAGATCCGATTTGACCAGCACATCCAATTACTAATATTTTTTCCATCAATCTATTTTTTTAGCAAAAGTAGGAATATTTTTTATTGATTTCTCATTTTTAAATCTAAAATAACGAATGTTTTTTTATATCATTGGAAAAATGTTTTTTTTCGAAACATCGCGCAGAGAATTTGGTCTACCTAGCATGCTGGTAGATAAATTTTTTTTAGAGATTTTAAAGCGACGCAACCATGGTTGACGGACTTTTAAGCTCCAAACATAATTTTGTCACAAAAATCGTTTTGCTGCGCAACAATTTTTCCGCCAAAATCTTTGGTGGTCATACACTTTTCAACCCCAGGCGGTGCCTGGGGTTGAAATAAGCTGGGCCTTCAGCCCGCAACACTAAGAGCCAGCGACAAAGGTTACCCAAATTAGCTCCGCCGTCCTTCGGTTCGTGGGGAAACTTCTTCAGACTCGCTTCGCACCTTAGAATTCGTGCATTGGCTTCGCCGAGCTTCGGTTCGTGGATAAAACTTTTTTTCTATCCAAGGACATAGGGAATATCCAAATAAAAAAGAAGTCTAACTTTAGAGTGTAATCCATAGGAGAAAAAGTTGTATTTTTGTAACCTATCTGAATATTTGACAATAATAATTTCCAAAATATATAGTTTACAGAATGGGCAAAAAAGAGCAAGAACAGGATGGCACTGAGGGCGTAAAAAAATATGCAGAAACCCCTTTAATGAAGCAATACAACTCATTTAAAGCTAAATATCCTGATGCAATTCTTCTTTTTAGAGTAGGCGATTTTTACGAAACTTTTGGCGAAGATGCGATTAAATCTTCTGTTATATTGGGAATTACACTCACTCGCCGCGCCAATGGTTCTGGACAGCATATCGAACTTGCTGGTTTTCCTCATCACTCCATCGATACATATTTACCCAAACTTGTAAAAGCTGGTTTTCGGGTGGCAATTTGCGACCAATTGGAAGACCCAAAACTTACCAAAACTATTGTAAAAAGAGGTGTTACAGAACTTGTTACCCCTGGTGTTTCTTACAATGATAAAATCCTAAATTCCAACGAAAACAACTTCCTCGCTTCGGTACACCTCAACGACAAATACTCTGGCATTGCGCTTTTGGATATTTCTACCGGGGAAATGTACATTGCCCAAGGCTCATTGGAATACATAGATAAACTCATTCAAGGATTTCGACCCAGTGAAATTGTTATTCAAAAAAACAAACGTAATCACTTTTTAGAAATATTTGGCGATAAACACTTTCTCTCTACTTTTGAAGATTGGGTCTTCTCATATGATTTTACTTACGATTTACTGGTTAAACATTTTGGCACCAATTCGTTAAAAGGATTTGGTGTGGAAAATATTCCCGAAGGAATTATTGCTGCAGGTGCCGCTTTTCACTATTTAGCCGAAACCCAACACAATAGAACTCAGCATATTACCAAAATTAGTCGCATCGAAGAGGATCACTATATTTGGCTCGATCGGTTTACCATTCGAAATTTAGAACTTATATACTCTCCCCACGAAAACGGAGCTACACTGCTCTCCATTTTAGATAATACCTGTTCTCCAATGGGATCGCGGATGTTGCGAAAATGGATTGTATTGCCACTCAAAGACAAAGTTACCATCGAAGAGCGCCTTCAAGTAGTCTCTTTTTTTAAGGAAAATTTAGAAATTAGCGACGAAATTAGAACACACATCAAACACTGTGGCGACATGGAGCGACTTATATCAAAAGTGGCCATTGGGAAAGTAAATCCTCGCGAATTGGTTCAACTGCAACGATCGTTGTTAGCGGTGGATGAGATTAAAAACATGTGCGATGCTTCCAACCAGCCTTCTCTTGTCAAAATTGCCGAACAACTCAATCCTTGTCACACCATCCAAAGCCGAATTGCTAGCGAAATTAACGAAGATGCTCCTGTTCAAATTGTAAAAGGAGGCGTAATTGCACAAGGCGTGAATGAAGAGTTGGACGATTTAAGAAATTTGGCTTTTTCGGGCAAAGATTACCTGCTTACCATTCAACAGCGCGAAAGTGAACGCACACATATTCCCTCTCTAAAAATTGGTTTTAACAACGTATTTGGATATTATTTAGAAGTAACCAACACTCACAAAGATAAAGTTCCCGAAGATTGGATTCGTAAACAAACGCTTACCAACGCCGAGCGGTACATTACTCCAGAACTCAAAGAGTACGAAGAGAAAATTTTGGGCGCCGAAGAGAAAATTCTAACATTAGAAACGAATCTTTATAACGAATTACTAATCAGTCTTTTAGATTACATTCAGCCCATTCAACTCGATGCTTCACTTTTGGCTCGTGTGGATGTGTTGCTCTCATTTTCGAAAAATGCCATAGATAACAATTATGTTCGGCCAATAATCAACGAATCTTTTGATATAAGCATCAAAAATGGTCGTCATCCGGTAATTGAAAAACAGTTGCCCATCACCGAAAAGTATATTGCCAACGATTTAAATTTAGATCCCGAAAAGCAACAGATTATTATGATTACAGGTCCAAATATGTCTGGGAAATCGGCTCTGTTGCGCCAAACGGCACTCATTGTGTTAATGGCACAGATTGGTAGTTTTGTCCCTGCGGATAGTGCCGAAATTGGGATTGTAGATAAAATTTTCACCCGTGTAGGCGCTTCCGACAATATTAGTTCGGGCGAATCTACATTTATGGTGGAGATGAACGAAACCGCCAGTATCATGAACAATGTGTCGGCTCGAAGTTTAATTCTTTTGGATGAAATTGGTCGTGGAACTAGCACTTACGATGGAATTTCGATTGCTTGGGCGATTGCCGAATATTTGCACCAGCACAAACTTTATCGTCCAAAAGTACTGTTTGCCACCCACTACCACGAACTTAATGAGATGTCGTCGATTTTCAAACGCATTCGCAATTCCCACGTAACCGTAAAAGAGGTTGCCAACAAGGTGATATTTTTACGTAAACTTGCGGCTGGTGGTAGTGAGCATAGTTTTGGAATTCACGTAGCACGAATGGCCGGAATGCCTCGCGAACTTCTGGAAAGAGCCGAAAAAATGCTCACCCAACTCGAAGCTTCTCACAGCAAAGAGAATCTAGTAAGCAACATCAAATCTGCTCAAAAAGATCAAGGATACCAACTGAGTTTCATCCAATTGGACGATCCACTGCTGCAACAAATAAAAGAGGACATTCTCAACACCGATATCGACCGACTTACACCCGTGGAAGCGCTGATGAAGTTGAACGAGATAAAGGGATTGTTAGGCAAGAAGAAGTAACTGAGATTTTGAGAATATTTTACGCTGAGAGACTTTGAATTTAATCATCCACTTTTCAATCTCTTGCTAATTGGAGGTTAATGCTTTTATGTGTTTGATTTTTTGATAAATATGCAGAATATTGATTAACTGTGATCTATTTAATGCTCTATTATAAAAGTTCTATTCAGCTTCTAAGCCATAATAATCAATGATTTTGGATGGAAATTGTTCGAGATTATTTGGTAGATAATCTTCATCAAAAATCACAGAATTATTTGAAACTATAACCAACCGAGGATTTTTCTCTCTGTGAGGATTAAAGTTTTGATAAAGCGAAGTAATCTCTTTTTTGACATGCTTTTTATCGAACAACCGATACCAATCCAAATAAGTTTCAACGTCTTCCATTGTTCCATCTTCGCTAACATATAGCAAATAAAAAGGACACGTTTTAATGTTAAAAAATACAATTTGGTTCTCTTTTAAAAATTGCAACACATATTCATTGCAAGGTCCACATCCCGATTTGTTGATAATGGCTATTGCAAACGAGGTGTCTTGAATTTGCTGCGTTTTTTGAAGAAAACTAATAATATCATTTTTCTGATAGGTAAACAAGGACTGATTTTTTCCCGCAATTGCACATAGCTCGTTGTTTTTACTTTTGTCATTTTCTATATCTATTTTCTTAACTGAGTCCAATTTTGCAATCAATGCAATTTCGTTGTATGGCTTAAATGTAGGTTTCACAAATCGAACAACAATTTTACCCTTACTAATATAACTGTTTACATAATCTCT
The DNA here is from genome assembly GCA_038240835.1 of Bacteroidales bacterium. Classification (GTDB taxonomy): domain Bacteria; phylum Bacteroidota; class Bacteroidia; order Bacteroidales; family WCHB1-69; genus JBAXTE01. Next base: position 21,818 of record JBBRGJ010000028.1, read on the forward strand.
TTTGTATGTTTTTTTAGGCATAAACTGCAGTCCTTCGCCACAGTAGCGATAGTTTTCATCATAAAAAACATTAACGACTTTTCTCCCTTTTATGGTCAAAGATGGCAATAAAAATGATCGCGAATATACTGCATTGGGTTGCGATTTATCTGTTGAATATTTTAGAGAATTCACACCATAAACATAACCCTCATTATAACTTTGGTCATTGTATTCGTCTTCGTTTTTGAATAGAGTGGTGAAATTCGGGATTGACGGAACAAAATTAGACGCAACAAAATGTGTGCTCCATTTATTGGTTTTATAATTCCATTCATAAAAAAGAGGCGTGTATGAAAAGGAGATTAAAATATTCCCATTTTCTTTTAATGCAATATCTGGTTTGTAAAATCTGCGTTTATAATACACTCCTTCTTTTAAATTTGGGTACCAAATATCACCAATTGTAATCAAGGAGTCTTTTGCTATATCGTAATACCCAATAATTGGATGTTTTTTGGAGTATCCCTTTAATCCATAATAGGGGTAATTAAAAGTCATAAAAATTTTGTTGTCGTAGATAAATTTCGGATCCGGATACATTTCGTTTTTATCATCCACTAACAATTCGGGTGGTTTTTTTGAAGAAACAATATTCGGATGAAATACTGGGTAAACATGTTTTATCTCTCCATTAATATTGATACACCGAATGACGCTGTCGTTATTCGGTGTATACAATGGATATCCATATATCATTATGCTATCACTTTCAAAATACTCCACTTTAGTTATTTCCAGATTGTGTGAGGAAATCTCCCGAACCAAGGAATCATTGGCGAGATCATAAATAAATAAACTTTTCTGTGGGTACAAATAAGCAAAAAACATTGGCTTGCCATCAACATCAAAAACATCCGAAAAATTGAGAGAAATAGTACCTAAAGGCAAATCTAGTTTGTGTTCTTCAAGCACCTGATTGCTATCCAATTCAATATAATTATTCTTTAAATTGGTTTGCGAATTTACATTGCCAATGAAATAAAAGTTAACAAAACAGATAATTGCTAAGAGTTTTAACGATAATTGAGTGAATAAATGGGTCATGGCTTTTTGGGGTATTTATTTCGTAGACAAATGTAGAAAAAAGTTTTTAGAAGGAAACAATAAAAGAAATAAATCATAATTATTTTCCAATTTTTTTTTTAAGCATTTTGCATTTGTATGCAAATCATTTAAATACGGTTTGGCATTGTGTTAATTGGTATTAGCAAAATTGAGTGTGTTTTGAATTTCCGAATGTATTTTTCTGTCTTTTTTATCAAATCCCGATTAAACCACCCTCCATATTTTGCCCAATACAACAAAATAATATAATCTGATTTTTCAATTTTCTGTTGCAATTCTTTTATGTTTTTTATATTTACAATCGATAAATCATTGGAAAGTGTCAAATTGTGATTTACTGGCAAATGGTTAACTTTTCTGAATGGAATCGAGTCAAGAATGCCTAATGTATTTATATCCCCAAAACACATCTCCCAACCATTTAAGAACACACCTTTGTTGTTGTACATCCTTAATTGAAGCGGAGAAGCGGCTGTCCCAGATTTTAATTTATATGTATTTATCGCATATTTTTCAACACTAAGACTGTCGATGCAATTTTTGTAAACTTGATATGAAAAAGTCGTGTCAATCTTGTATTTTGAAAGAAACTTGTTTGATTCTTTCATGCTTTCAGTACTCATTTTCCTTACGGTAAGAATATGCACTAAATCACAACTACTCAGCGATATAATAAAACAAATTAGTACTATTTTTTTCATGATGAACATCATTAATTTTTTGTCAATTTGGTTAGTTCTGTCAACAAATCTATGAAATTTCCACCAGATTTTTGATAAATCAATTTCAAATCCTTGTCAATTAATATATAGGATGGAAATCCACCAATATCTTCAAGTTTATTGGAAATTTCATTTTTAAACTTGTCAAATCTTTTATGCGGATTGTAGCCAAATCCATACTTATAAATATCAAGGATATACGTTGGGAAATAAACCTGTTTCTTTTTTAAAAACCGTTTATAATTTGGCAAATAATACCAATCGTCTGGAGTAAACAAAACCAATTGAGTATTCGTAAATTTTGAGTTTACAATGGAGTCAAAAACAGATTTACTAGATGGACACCAAAAAGTGTATGAAACTAAAAGAAAATAGTTCTTTTCCGATTGTTTTATTAACGATTTCAACCTGCTAATATCCAACTTGTAAATATTAGTATCAACTGCCTGAGCAACCATTTTTAAGTTTATGGTATCAAATTCTTGTGGAGTATAATTTTTCTGCTCTATTTCTGAAAGTTTATCATAAGTTGGATTAAAGCTCATACAGGAACTTAGCAAAAAAATAAAAAAAACAACAATAAATATGCTTTTCATTTGTGATTTTTGGATTTAAATTTACAATTATTAAGAACACCACTATTATTCAAATAAAAAAAAAATGAAACAAAGGGTTATTATTGAAATACCACTCCTTTGTTTCACCTATTTAAATTAATTAACTCCAATTAATGGGATTGTATATCCTCCATAATGTTGCTATTACGATAGGGAAACTATTGCTGCTTTTATTAGAAATTATCGGTTTTGAATTAATTTTCAAACCACTTGATATTGTTGTGATTTCATTTACCGAATAACTCTTTTTATCCTCTTTGCTGCAATTAGCTAATGTAACAATCATTATTAGAATAATTGATATTTTTTTCATTCTATTAAATTTTTAAATTTTATTGTATTTTTTTAAATTTAATGAGACCTTCCATGCAACCCATCGTGGCTTCGTATCATCACACTTTGTGAGCACAAAACTGCATCCCGATGAAAAAAAATTATTGAATCTGGCTGAGTTGATTTATTCATAGTAATTTGATGGGCTTGTTGTTTATTTCGTAGACAAATGTATAAAAAGGTTTTTAGAAAAAAAAAAAACGTTTCTTAAACAGTGTTAAATACCTCTTTTATGTAATTTGCGCAATTTAGACTCGGCAATGCACTAACAAAAAGCGCTTCAGAGGCGAACTATGAAACGCTTTTTTGATATTTAAGTGAATATAGAATCTGATTCAAATAGTTTTTCTCTTCGAATCACCCAAAGTTTAGTTTTTTTGCAACGGTCTCATTTTAATTCACCCTCACAATGCGTTTGATTACATACTCATGGTCGATGATGATGTAAACGTAATAGATGCCAACGGGTAAGTGACTTCCGTCGTAATAGACCGTATAGTCGCCTTCTTGTTTGCGCTCGTTCAGAATCGAACCCAGTTCGCGGTTGGTAATATCCATCAACTTAATTTTTACATCACTCTCTTTTTTAAGCGAAAAATCGATGTTGAAGTTGTAATTAAACGGATTGGGATAGATGTTGAATGCTCCGATGTTGGAAAACTCGCGAATATTGTCGCACACAATCACATGCACCACTTTTTGGGAAGAATCTGTGCAACCAAGTCCGTTGGTATATCTATACGAGATGGTGTGATATCCAGCCGTAACTGCCAACGGATTAAAACTATTTCCGCTAATTCCTGGACCGCTAAAAACACCGCCCAATGGATTTCCGGTTAACGAGACCATTCCCGAAGTATTGCAGTAATCGGTATCGAGTCCGCTGATCGAAACAATCGGCAATGGATTTACAACGACCGAAATGGTGTCGAAAAGTGAACATAGGTTTTCGTTGGTCACCTTTATCCAATAGTTTCCGGCGGTAGATACCATAATGGAAGACGTGGTGTCGCCAGTGCTCCATAAATAAGCATCGCCCACGTTTCCAGCATCAATCAAGAGATCCACTCCTGAACAAGTGGAAATAGTTGCTGGAAGATTAAAGATGGGCGTATGGGAAACTTTAATGTTAATCGTTACCGAATCTTTCACCGATTGAGTGGTGTCAAAAGCCAACAGTTTTACCTGATACTCTCCAGGAGCGCCATAAAAGTGAGTTGGATCGTTGAGCGAAGAGAACGTTCCATCGCCAAAATCCCACAACAACGTATCTGCATCGAAACTCTGACTGGTGAAACTTATCGTTCCTGTATCACAAAGCACGTATTTATCGGCAATAAAAAGCGCCCTTGGTGTGGGATATTTATAAAAAGTATCGGTTAACACACAACTCCACTGCCCTAAAGTGTCTTTAAACTGAATTTGGAAGTCGTGATTTCCTTTTGGCACCCAAGCAAAATCCAATTCTGTGAGCAATTCATAAGGATTCGATGGAATGGGAAGATTGACCAAAGTGCGAGTTGCAGCCGTTGTATCTACCCAATATTGGTATGCCGTAATCAAGTTTGGAATGTTTGCGTTGATGGCTGGAAGTTTTTGAAAAAACTGACTCAATACCGTGCTCCACTGTCCACGCTCATCCTTAAAACGAATGTGAAATGTATGTAAACCATTGGAAACTAACGCAAACGGAATACTGTCAATCAGTTGAAATTGTTGTGTGGACAGAATAGATTGCTCCACTTTGTCGGCATAATTGTTATCAAGCCAATATTCATAAGCAGTCATCGCGTTGGTTGATCCAGAAATTGTGGCGGGTAATTTTTGGAAAAACTGACTCAACACCGAACTCCACTGTCCGCGTTCATCACGGAAACGGATGTGAAATGTATGCAAACCGTTGGGCGCAGATGCAAACGTAAGACTATCAATCAGTTGAAACGTGGTTTGAGGGGTAAAATTTGCCAATACTTTGTCGGCATAATTGTTATCAAGCCAATATTCATAAGCAGTCATCGTGTTGGTTGATGCCGAATTTGTGGCGGGTAACTTTTGGAAAAACTGACTCAATACCGAACTCCACTGTCCGCGCTCATCACGGAAACGGATGTGAAATGTATGCAAACCATTGGATGCAGAGGCAAACGTAAGACTATCAATCAGTTGAAACGTGGTTTGAGGGGTGAAATTCGCCAATACTTTGTCGGCATAGTTGTTATCAAGCCAATATTCATAAGCGGTCATCGTGTTGGTTGATCCAGAAATTGTGGCAGGTAACTTTTGAAAAAACTGACTCAATACCGAACTCCACTGTCCGCGCTCATCACGGAAACGAACATGGAAAGTATGCAAACCATCAGTCAACATGGAAACTGAGATTTCGGTTTGAAGGGCGAATTCGGATGCAGGTATGGATAGATTGGTGACTATTTTCCCGCTAAAATTGTTATCAAACCAATATTCGTAGTTGTTGATCTTGTTTTGACTCTGAAGAAGTCCAACCAACAATACATTGCAAATAATGATTAAAATGAATTTTTTCATCTAACTTTTTTTGTTTGGTTATTTTTGCGCTAAAAAAAATATTTTAGAACTCCTCAAGCGCTCTAATTCTAGTTGCAAATTATTCATCTTGTGCTTTCACCTTTATGTCGATGATCAACTTTCCCTCTGTGTTGGTAGCTGGTGATATCGTTTGTGTTTGAATGTGTGGATTAAAAGGGACTTCGCCTTCTTTGTATGGCATTATTCCACCGAAAATTCCCACACCTAAGCCTGCATAACCGGGATAAAGAGAAGGAGTTTTTAAATGATAATTGTGAGCATAATTGAACTCCGAATAAGAAGCCGTTTGATCCACAAAAATGGTGTCGGAAAATATTGCGTTGTAATTGTTGAAATAGTTGCTACTATAACAATCTGGTGTACTATTCGCAAAAATATTATTCCGTACATCGTTGTTCGTTCCTACAATTTGACATTCCGTATAGACGGGTTGACGCATAAAGATATTATTCCTAATTAAGCTGTTGGTTACATTGTAAATGGCGCTGTTCGCTGGATTGTCTCCCCAATAACCCCAGTTGGTTTGATGATAAAAAATGTTGTTTTCAATCAGTGCGTTGGCGGTGATATGATAGACTCTGCTACGGACAATATTATTTCGAATCGTGAGGAAGTTCGTATTCGTGCAGACAATTTCTCCCCTAACTACATTTTGCTCAATGTATAACCGATTGCAAGTGTGAGCGGTATCATACACGCCTTCCATCATAATGGTATTTACATTACAACGTCTGATCACCACATCGTTTATCCGTTCGTTTGAGTTAAAATAAATATTGCTGGTAGAGTAAATTCCCTCCAACACCGAACCATCGGAACCAGCGTAAAAACGAATGTCCGATTCTATCATGGTTCTACCGGTAGCCAATGTGGAATCTGGACGATGCCCCGTGCCAATAATAACGAGTTTTTTGGCAATATTAATTCCGCTGTAATGGGCATTGCCTGGCAAATAGATGGTGTCGCCACTCACCGAAGCAGTATATGCCTCGTTAAAAGCTTGATTTCCATAATACATTTGGCTATTGCCAGCATGGTGCAAGGCGACTGTAATTTGTTGTGCACGACAAAAAAACAGGCCTGAAATTAGCAAAAATAAAATTGTAATTTTTTTCATATTATATTTGTTTTTGTGATAATAATAGGATGATTCTAAAACTAAAAAGAGGTTCTACTACCATTTGAGTGGAAAAGAGCACAGATATCAAATTGTTATTTCAAAATTGTCATGCTGAGTTTATCGAAGTATTACAGTGAAAGCCTTTTGAATGCCCTTCGATAAACTCAGGGTGACAATGAAATAAAAAAGCTCATACTTTAAACATGAAAAACTTTATAATTGCATATCCACTCAATTCTTAGTAATACCCTAAAAAGAGAACACCGATCTCATCTGCAATGAGTCTTGTAAAAATAATTACTCGACCTTTCAGAAATACAAATATACCAATATTAATACAAAACAACAAGTTTGTATTAATATTTATACAATTTATAAATTAGATGTTCGAGCGAAAAACGTACAGAAAAGAGCTAAAAGAGGTAAAAAGAGACAATTTACATCCGGCCCAGATCATCAATTTTGTTTGTAAAACTCTTCACAAAAACATCAGTATTCCTCCACCACCATGCTTGAATAGAGAGAAGTTGGGCGTGTATTCTCCTTTTTCTCTGGAGGTTTTACCATCCAATTGGTGATTACTTTCAAAAACCATCGGTGACGCAACACGAGGAACCCCCAGCTAATTCCACCGACTAAAATGCATGTCAACATCGCCATTGTGCGGTCGGGTGTGATAAAAAGCACAACAAGGGTTACAATCATCATCTTCACCCAAAAGTACATCAACGAAACAATATAACGAACGCCAATGGTGTGATTTTCGGTTTCAAATACCTCCACCAAACCACTATCCGCATCATCCATCATTCCAAAAATA
>JBBRGJ010000029.1:0-28607 GCA_038240835.1 Bacteroidales bacterium
CACTTTTCACTTCCGCCAGCTGGTGGATCACTACTCAGAAACATTATCACTTTAAGTTGAAAAGTCCAGAAATTCCCTTTCATAAACATACAAACTTCTCCGGAAATCGCAGAACTTTTCGTAAATTTGCAGAAAATATAAAACAATGAAAATACTTCGCAAGCCATCATGGTTAAAAATAAAGATTCCTGGTGGCGAGAATTTCACAGACCTTAAGAAAATTGTAGAAGAGAATCAATTACATACCATTTGTTTGAGTGGACGTTGTCCAAATATGGGAGAGTGCTGGAGCAGAGGAGCGGCTACTTTAATGATTTTGGGAGATATTTGCACTCGTTCATGTAAGTTTTGTGCCACTGCTTCCGGAAAACCACTTCCTGTGGATGTAAACGAACCTGTAAAAGTGGCTCGTTCTGTAAAATTGATGAAGTTGAAACATGCCGTAATTACTTCCGTGGATAGAGATGAACTCGAAGACAAAGGGGCTCAACATTGGGCTAATGTCATTAATGCCATCCGAAAAGAGAATCCAAATACAATTATAGAGGTGTTGTTGCCTGATTTTGATGCAGTTCCAGAACTTATTGATATTGTAGTAAAATCATCTCCTGATATTCTTTCTCATAACATCGAAACAGTCCGTCGCCTGACTCCTGAAATCAGAAGCAGAGCCAAGTATGATGTAAGTATGGATACGCTTAAATTGTTCTCAAAATCGGGAATTGATACTAAATCTGGGATCATGGTTGGATTAGGTGAAACCGAAGTTGAGGTGATTGAAACATTACAAGATTTGTACAATGTGGGTTGCAGAATGATCACCATTGGTCAGTATTTACAACCGACACCTCAGAATATTGAAGTGGTTGAATATGTTCATCCTGATGTGTTTGAAATGTATAAAACCAAAGCCCTTGAAATTGGATTTGTCATTGCGGAGAGTGGACCATTGGTGCGTTCGTCTTACATGGCAGAAAATGCGTATAAAAACAAAAGAAAATAAAAAGCAATGAATAAGGTAACCTTTTACGATTGGAAAACCATTGATTACAAAGAAGCTTGGGACAAACAGCAAGCAATTTTCAACGGTGTGATGGATTTCAAATTAAACAAATCTGATGTTTCACCGCAATCAATTGTCTTATGTGAGCATCCACACGTATACACGCTAGGAAAAAATGGAAATAACACCAATTTGTTGATTAGCGACGAGATGTTGAAAAAGATAAATGCTACTTATTATCACATCGATCGTGGGGGAGATATTACGTATCATGGTCCTGGTCAGATAGTTGCTTATCCAATCATCGATTTAGAATTGACAAAGTTGTCTGTAAGAGAGTATATTTTTCAATTAGAACAGAGTGTAATCGATACGTTGGCACATTTTGGGATTAACTCCACTCGTTTAGAAGGATCTACCGGCGTTTGGTTGGATGTTGATGTTCCGAAACGTACTCGAAAAATATGTGCAATTGGTGTAAAAGCAAGTAGATTTGTCACCATGCATGGATTAGCATTTAATGTAAATACTGATTTGAATTACTTTAATTACATCAATCCTTGTGGATTTGTAGACAAAGGTGTCACTTCAATGAAAGTTGAATTGGGACATGAAGTAGATATTGAAGAGATAAAATCATTGCTAAAAGTGAATCTGTATAAATGTTTAAAGGTAAATGAATTATAAATTATGAAAACAAAAATTTTCCATAATATCAAAACCTATTTCATGATAACCCTTGGGTTGTGGTTGTTGGCATTTGCATGGACTGCATTCTTAATTCCATCCGGAATCATTGGTGGAGGTGTGAGTGGAATTTCATCGCTAATCTATTTTTCTACTGGAATGCCAGTGGGATTGGTTAGTTTAGTGATCAATATTTTTTTAGTGTTAATTGCTATGCGAATTTTGGGTGCAAAATTTGGAATTAATACTATCTTTGGAATCATCGTTAGCTCTGCTTTTTTTATGATATTACAACATTATATCAAAACTCCTTTGGTTGATGATCCTTTTATGTGTGCCTTAATTGGGGCTATGTTGTCGGGTTTGGGAATTGGGATTGCCTTTTCTAATGGGGGCAACTCGGGTGGAACTGATATTATTGCACTATTAGTGACTAATTATTACAACATTAGTCCAGGCAGAATCATCATTTATCTTGATATTCTGATTGTTGCCAGTTCTTATTTGGTTTTTCAATCTATCGAGAAAATTGTTTATGGATATGTGGTGATGGGCGTTTTTGGCTATACCCTCGATATGGTAATTGAAGGAAGTAAACAGTCGTATCAGATGATGGTTTTTTCTAAAAATAACTCAGAAATTGCCGATAGAATTGGAAATGAAATACGTAGAGGTGTAACATTGCTGAAAGGAAAAGGTTGGTATACTAAAGAAGATCAAGATGTACTGATGGTGATTGCACAGAAAAATGATAAAAACGACATCATGAAAATCATTAAAGAGTGCGATGATAGCGCATTTATCTCAATTTCAAAAGTTACTGGAGTTTTTGGTAAAAACTTCGATCGAATTAAGATTTAATGACGGATCGGAAGGTGCGATATCGGAGTTATAGCGATTATTTCAAAGAAATCTTTGGTGGTCGTGTGCAAAAAGTGACCATCGATGCCGGTTTTAGCTGTCCTAATCGCGACGGAACCGTTGCTACAGGTGGTTGCACTTATTGCAATAATGATGCGTTTAATCCTTCTTATTGTTTGTCTTCAAAATCAGTAACTCAGCAAATTGACGAAGGAATTGAGTTTCATGCAAACCGATACCGCAGAGCAAACCAATATTTGGCCTATTTTCAAGCATTTTCGAATACTCACGCACCGCTAAGCAAGTTAAAGGAGATTTATGCACCCGCAATTGCGCATCCTCAAATCTGCGGACTGGTGATTGGAACTCGTCCCGACTGCATGGATGAAGAGAAACTTGCTTATTTTTCAGAAATTGCCAAAACAAAGTATGTCATCATTGAATATGGAATAGAATCAGTTTTTGAAAATACACTTGTAAAGATAAATAGGGGACATACGTTTCAAAAAGCGGCTGATATGATTCGCCTAACACATCAATATGGCATTCATACAGGCGCACACCTTATTTTTGGATTGCCTGGCGAAACCAGAGAAATGATGATGGATTCTGCAAAAATAGTCTCTCAACTACCTTTAAATACAATCAAATTCCATCAATTACAGATTGTAAAAGGTACTGCCATGGAGACTGATTATTTGAATCATAAAGAGGATTATCAATTGTTTGGATTGGATGAATACATCGATTTTATTGTTCATTACCTCGCTCGATTAAATCCAAATTTTGTCATCGAAAGATTTGCGGGCGAAGTTCCTCCTCGCTTTTTAGTCTCCGAACCATGGGGAGCACTGCGCTATGACCAAGTATTGATAAAAATTCAAAAAAGATTGGAAGAACTTGATTTATGGCAAGGGAAGTTGATTTAACTTTTTTTGATTCTATCTGTTTTTTTTTATCCCATAACACTTCTTTCAATTGATTTTCATCCCCAAAGAACATTCTTATTCTCCCCATTTGCCAAATATCACAATTTGTAATTATTCTAAATAATTTCACAATAAACTGATTATCAGACAAAAAATCTATCATTATGTGTCTTTCAATCTACTCTAAATCCTCCAGTATTAAAATTATTTTAGTACATTGTATTGCATAGTACTAAAAGTGTATTATATTTGCAGCATGAAAACAGAAAAAAACAGTTCACAGATGAGGAAAGGGGTTTTGGAGTTTTGTATTCTTACAATCCTTTCCGAAGAAGATGAATACGCTTCAAATGTAATTCAGAAGTTGAAAAACGCAAAATTGATTGTCGTTGAAGGAACACTGTACCCATTGCTAACAAGGCTTAAGAACGATGGTTTGTTAAATTACCGATGGGAGGAATCCAAAACTGGACCACCGCGAAAGTATTATAAAATTAGCGAGGAAGGGTTGGTGTATCTTTCAGAATTGGGCGAAATTTGGGATGAGTTAGTAGATACTGTAAACAACATTAGAAATTTAAATTCAAAAAACAAATAAGATGAAAAAGACATTTACCGTTAATATATCTGGGCAGGTTTTCCATGTGGATGAAGACGCTTTTGATGTTTTACAACAGTATTTAAACTCGTTAAAGAGTCATTTTTCTAAAAAAGAAGGTGGTTTTGAAATTGTAGAAGATATTGAATCTAGAATTGCTGAATTGATGAACGAACGAACAAGTTTGTCCAAACAAGCAATTACCCTCACCGACGTAAATGAGATAATCGCTCAATTGGGACAACCTTTTGAAATTGATGATGAAGAGACGAACGAGCCAGAAGAAAAGGCCAACTCGACTTCGGAAACTCACTATCGTGGACAAAAACGATTCTATCGCGATCCTGATCATAAGGTGATAGGCGGAGTTTGTAGTGGATTAGCCTCATATTTCAACATAGATCCTGTGATTATCCGAATTGCGTTTGCTGTTTCATTTTTTATTGCAGGTTCTAGCTTTTGGGTGTATGTAATTTTATGGATTGCAATTCCAGAGGCAAAAACGACGGCCGAAAAACTCGAAATGTCGGGGGAACCCATAAACGTTGGCAACATCGAAAAGAAAATTAAAAAAGAATTCAACGGAATTAAAAATAAATTTGGTTCTCTCTCCAACGATGCAAAAGATGCCGTTAACAACGTGAGAACCAATGTGCAACCCAAAACTGCTTTTGAAAACATCCTCGTAGTTATCGGTGATATTTTCGTCTTATTTGGAAAAGTATTGGGTATTCTTTTTGGTCTATTTTTCGTGTTTTTGGGAGTTGTGATTTCCTTTGGACTGTTAATTTCGCTTTTCTCATTCAGCAGTTCTATCGAAATATCATCCTTTGGGTTTCACTCATTCTCAATTCCTCAACTTTTAAATTTAATTTCTACTTCGGCTAGTGTGAAGACTTCTGCGATTATTGGAATCACAATATTTGTGGGTCTGCCCATGATTATGCTTATTTATAGCGGAATTAAATTGATCTTTGGTTGGAAATTCGAAATTAAATATTTAGGATTGTCTGTATTCTTAGGATGGCTATTGAGTGGGGTATTGCTTGCGATTGTCGGTTTTGGTCTGTTCAACGATTTTTCTAAAACAAATTCTACCAACATCACAGTTCCTATAAATCAACCCCAAAACACCTTGTATATAGACTTGGCATTGGACTCAATTCCTTCTAACATCATCGTAGACAACGGTTCTGAGGATATGCTGATGACAATTATGGCTGATAAAAACGAGAAATTTTATCTAGGAATTCCAGAAATCCACTACCGAGTTGCAGAAGATAATGATTTTAAAGTGGTTATTCGTAAAAGTGCTCGTGGCAAATCTCAATTAGAAGTGCGAAATAGAATCAACGAAATTGAATATAATGTGACTCAAATGGCTGATACTATAGTTGTTAACCCACTGTTTTATTGGTCAAAAAAAGATGTTTGGAGAAATCAGTCAGTTCACGTGACCATCTATTGCCCAAAAGGAAAAAACATATTCCTTAAACAAGATCTAACTAAATTATACACTTTAAATCACTATTATTGCGACATCGATTCGTTTGTAAACAAATCAGTAGGAGTGAATAGCGAAGGATTGTTTGTTGATACTCTTAAAATTAGTCCAATAGATACTTTGGTGAAAAAACCATAACCAAAGTCGCTTTACAATTGATCAATATTTGATGATTTTAATCATCGTCGATGGTTGATTTTCAAAATAGACAAAGTAAAAACCATTTCGGAGAGCTGATAAATCAATCTCTGAGGTGGTTTTTTCGATAGTCCATGTTCCCACTCTCTGTCCTAAAACATCATGAACCGCTAGTGTTGTGGGAGATGGATTAGTCTTAAAACGAAGAATTCCAGTGGTTGGATTTGGATAGATTGAAATTTCGTTTAGATTTATTTCGTTGATATTGTCAGGTTCACAAGCATATCCTACGATTGAGTTTTCGGGAAATCCTGCAAATATTTCAGGGGCAGAATTGGATGGAAATAAGTTCTCATTTATTATTTTCCGATCTGGACCAATGATAACAAGTGTAGTAAAACCGGCAACTCCGTAAAGAGTTTGAACCGCATCGCCATTCCCATCCAGACCACTACATGCAGGGTAAGAATCCTCTGGAAGCTCCGCAAGGGAGTCAAATAGATGCAATTGCTCGTTGGTTCCATCTCCTTCAATTCCCAGGACTATGACGTCGTAATTGTTGCATCCAAATTTTGTGTAAAACTTTTGAATTACAGGAGCTTTTGTTACACACGATCCACACCAGTAACCAAAGAAATCTAACAATACATATTTCCCCGAATCGGTATATTGATAAAGCGTGTGAGTATTTCCCTTCAAATCTACAACGGTGAAATCTGGCGCAATATCGCCCACATTATAATTGTTCAGTTGTGCTTTAGACGAGGATAAGCCTATAAGGATAAGAAGACCTAATAATGTATATTTTTTCATCTACATGATTTTAAAATTGAAACAGTAATTAAAATTACAACAAAGTCACACAGATTGTTCAATCAACCCTGTTTGAAAAGCAGAAAATGAAAACATTTTTGATTCTAATTTTCGCTATTCATTATTAAAGCTAGAAGCTGACGTCTTTTTCTTTTTTCCTAACTTACCCGTAGTAAACTGGATCCCAATTGTTGGAACAAAGGTAAATCCACTAAAGTGTAATGAGTTAGTATTTAATATATTATAATTCCCAAAATCTTGATAATAGACAGCCAAAGAGGTCACCAAATAGATAAATTCGTAACCAGCTTTTACGTTAACAAACATCCCCAATGAGTGATAATTCTTTTTTTCATTTACAGCCTCAATTAAAATAGGAGTGGTTGAGTTAAGTTTTTTGTAAAAAATATTATCTGGATTAAAACCATAATTTATAAATGATTGGTTGTAAGCTAATCCGAAAGAAAATGCTCCATATTTTTCCTCTTCGCCGATAGGAACACTGAAAATAATTGGGATAAAAAGATCTTTTCGTTTGAGGTCAAATCCAAGTAGTTTTTGCACAGTATTTAATCCAAAAGGCAAATCATACGACTGAGAAGAGTATTGCAACCCAATGCTTCCACACATTCCATTCGGATTACCACCATTTCCTGTAGAGCCCATGAATTGGTACATTGCATCAAAAACATGAACTCCTGAAGCGAATTTATAGCCAATATCCACTCTTTTGTAAAGACCATATCTCACAAAAAAATCATAGCCGGTTCCAATTGGGTCCAAAGAGTAGGAGAGAGCCACCTTTTCTAAAATAGGGATTGAACTATCAAAGGTGATGGTGTCGTTGTTGATCAAATCATCAGCCGTTGAAATTGCACCTTCAAAAAGACTCGATGCAACTGAAGTAGAGATATTTCCAGAAAAATTGCTGCCTAATCTAAACTGTTTATGTGGAGTTACTTTTCCAGAATTTACAACAGATCTGGGTGCAGCACAACTCGATAAAAAGACTGCTATGAATAGCAAATAAGTAATTCTTGTTTTCATAAAATCAGTGTAAAAATATTAATAAGTATGATTTGAGCAATATCTAACTATTTTTCAACTTTCAAAAGTAATATAATTTACTAAAAAAAAAGAAAGTTATTTCAGTTTTCGGCACCGACTGATTTATGACACAGAATTAGTATTTTCGGTTCTACTACCATTTGAGTGGAAAAGATCACAGATATCAAATTGTTATTTCAAAATTGTCATGCTGTCACCATAGCAATCGGAACAGGTTGACAATGAAATAAATAAGCTCATACTTTAAACATGAAAAATTTTGTTATTGCATTTCCACTCAATTGGCTCCAGTTCGACAGGCTCGTTTCGACAGGCTCAACGCATCGCACTGCATCGCGCCGTCCTTCGGTTCGTAGTAGAACCGTATTTTCTAATCAATATCCTTAAAGGGTGATAAATTTCTCTGGATTCGCTCTGTACAATTCGGTGTGATATCCATTGATGGAATTTAGAATTTGTAACAGGTTGGCCTTTTCGTTTTCGGGCGTGTAGGAGAGAATCTTTTCGTTGTTGAGATGAATGGTTCCTTCTACTTCTAAAAGCTCTTTTTGACCTTTTGCTGTGAGTTTGATACGTTTGATTCGTTTGTCTAATTTATCATCAAATTCTTTTACAAAACCCATTTCAATCAACCGTTTCATTATTTTAGCACCCGTGGTAAGTTCGGTGATGGTTTGAGTGTAAATATCTGATTTTGCTGGACTTTCCATCAATTTTATCGTTTGCAGAAATTTAAACTCTTCGTATGTTTTTATCTGATGTTGGTTGAATACATCTTTGTGGAATAATTTGACATATTTTGAGATTCTGATAAAATTATCTACGATGTCGATGTTTGTATTTTTTTCGGAAATTTGTTCGTCTTCGCTATTATTCCCTTCAGCATTTTTGGCCAACCAAGCACTGAAGCTTTTCAGGTTCTCGTTTTGAGTTTCGGAATAGTACATTTGATATAAACATACTAACTCTACTATTTTTAGTCCATCCATTTTTTGTGCTTCCATAATATTATTGATTAAAATAAGGTCATCTGTTTTGGTTCGTCGTCGTCGTCTGTATTCTTTGTTTTAGGCGTCACTTCATCCATCAATGAAGTGGGGTTGTTCCACATCTCTTCAAGTTCTGGATTTTCAATTTCTAACTCCTCCTCAATCTCTTCGGGCTCTTCAAAAGCAACTGGCTCTAAGAGATTTGTTGATTTAATCGAATCATAAGTGAGTCGTTTTCCTTTGGCTTTAATGCTCATTAGTTCAACCAATGTGGCTAATTCCAAGGTTTCAATGACAATATCTCCATTTTTCTTTTTGGATTTTATCTCCACTACAGGCAAAAAGTCATTGGTGATTAGTAAAATATTGATATTGCTTGGATTCGAGAAGAAATCTACTTTTTTATCACTGATTTCGGGTAAGAATCGTTTTAAAAAGTACTTTTTGCTGTCTAACTCTTGGTACAGAATAGAGATAGGTTTGTTTGCATTAAAGCGCTCTAATACAAGCAAATCATCCTCAAAGTGTAAGGTTAAATCTACTTTTTTAGTAAAATAACATCCCGATTTATAAATGGTTAATAGTTGATGTTTTCCTTTAAATAACCCCAACGATCTACCTCTGGATTCGGTATTTAAGCGCATAATGGTTTCGTCATACCAAATTTCTAAAGCAGATAGGGTAGAAGCACCTTTTTCGAGTAAATCAATTCTTTTAATTGGGTTTCTACTTAAGATATTGCCCATGGAATTCCGGTTCTTAATGCTCAAAATTCCAAAGTTAAACTCAAAACTCAATTTCTTCAATTTTGGTTTGGGTTTCAATATTACTTTAATCTTCTCCGCTTCGCCATTGGCATTTGCCGAGAAATAAAGTACTTTTGAGTTCTTAGCTCCCTTGGTTAAATCGTACTCTTTATCGCGTGTGATACCGCCCGTAGAGAATCGTTTGGCCATCACATTGCCGTAAGGACCATCAGTATATATTAAGTGGTAAACGGTCCGGTCGTCATTTTTCTTGAAAATATCGATATGGATGATGTTTTGTCCCACAAAACTTTTGTCCGAGACTTTGGTCACCATAAATTTACCATCTGCTTTAAAAACAATGATATCGTCGATGTCGGAGCAATCGCAGACAAATTCGTCTTTTTTGAGACTAAATCCAACAAAACCTTCTTCTCTATTTACGTATAGTTTCTGGTTAGCAACGGCTACCAATTGAGCTTCAATGTTTTCGAAATTACGTATTTCCGTTTTACGCTCTCTGTCTTTTCCGTGTTTTTTCTTAATTTGTCGGTAATAGTTGATTACATAATCAATTAAATTATCAAGATGATTCAAGACTTCTTCCATCTCAATCTCTATGTTTTTAATCAACTCATCGGCTTTAAACCCATCAAATTTAGATATTCGTTTGATTTTAATCTCCGTAAGACGAATAATATCTTCTCGTACAATTTCTCGTTTAAAAATTGATTTAAAAGGATCTAAACCCTTGTCAATTGTCTCGATAACGCTTTCCCACGTCTCGCACTCTTCAATTTGGATATAGATTCGGTTCTCGATAAATATTTTTTCCAACGAAGAGAAGTGCCAATGCTCTTGCAACTCGTTCAATCGAATGTTAAGTTCCGATTTTAATAAATCTACGGTATGCGTGGTCGATTCGATGAGCAATTCGGTAACACTAGGAAAAATTGGCGCATTATTGTTAATCACACAACTGTTTGGAGAAATCGAAACTTCGCAGTTGGTAAAAGCATACAGTGCATCTATCGTTTGATCGGGTGAAATATTTGGAACTAAATGAATTAAAATTTCTACATTTTCAGCGGTATTATCATCAATTTTCCGAATTTTAATTTTGCCTTTTTCATTCGCTTGTACAATGGTATCTATCAACGAAGAGGTTGTTGTTGAAAATGGAATCTCCTTGATAACCAATGTCTTCTTGTCTAAAATACTTATTTTTGCACGCACTCTAACTTTTCCGCCTCTTATGCCATCATTGTATTTTGTTACGTCAATCAATCCACCTGTTTGGAAATCTGGAAACAGTTCAAACGGTTTATTTTGAAGATGTGCAATGGATGCATCAATGAGTTCGTGAAAGTTGTGAGGAAGAATTTTGCTTGCCAAACCTACAGCAATTCCCTCAACTCCTTGAGCCAAAAGCAATGGGAATTTAACGGGTAATACAATCGGTTCTTTATTTCTGCCATCGTAAGAAGATTTCCAAGGAGTGGTTTTGGGGTTGTAAACTACATCCAACGCAAATTTAGACAAGCGAGCTTCAATGTATCGAGGAGCAGCCGCTGAATCACCTGTGAGGACATTTCCCCAGTTTCCTTGCATATCAATCAACAGCTCTTTTTGTCCCAATTGAGTAATTGCATCGCCAATGGATCGATCGCCATGAGGGTGGTATTTCATGGTGTTGCCAATGATGTTTGCCACTTTGTTGTACCGACCATCTTCCAATTCCCACATCGAATGCATAATTCTCCGCTGAACAGGCTTAAATCCATCAATAATATCAGGAACAGCGCGCTGGAGGACGACATAAGATGCATAATCCAACCACCAGTTCTTAAACATACTTTGGATGTTCGTAATCTTGTGAAGTTTCGTATCCTCAGTAGCTTCTTCTAAATTTTCTTCATTTGACGACTCACTATAAATGTCGTCTAGCTCCTCTGTTGTCATGATTCTTTTGCGTATTTCTGCAAAAATATACTAATTATATACACAAGGTACTCCCTTTTTCAAGTTTTAATTAACAAAGTGCGGTTTATAAACTAATTTCACTGGGAAGGGAGGAGGTAGAGTTGTTGAGATTTTTTTTAGTAGTGGCCGAGTGGCGAAGTGGCCGAGTAGCTGAGTGGAGCGAAGCTCGGCTACCTTCCGCTATCATCGCTTTGCGCTCTCGGTCACTTGGCTACTCAGCTACTCGGCTACATCTTTAAAACTTTTCAACAAAATATCAAATACCCTTAATTTTGTCAGACATTCTTTGTAATTTTGAGGAATTAAGTTTTATCAAACAATATCTGCCTTTTTTTATGTCCAAATTCACACATCTTCATGTACATACACAATATTCCATTCTCGATGGTGCTGCTAGCATCAAAGGATTGGTTGATAAAGTAAAAAGTTCGGGAATGGAAGCAATTGCCATTACGGATCATGGAAATATGTATGGTGTGCTTGATTTTTATAATACTTGTGCCAAAAATGGCGTGAAACCTATCTTGGGTTGTGAGGTTTATATTACCGAAAAATCCAGATTTAGCCAAAGTGGAAAAGAAGATAGGAGTGGACGTCACCTGATTTTATTGGCAAAAAACCACCAAGGATATAAAAATTTATCTAAGTTGGTTTCCAAAGGTTTTACCGAAGGTTTTTATTACACTCCTCGCATCGATTTTGAAATTTTGGAAGAGTTTAGCGAAGGAATAATTGCTGCTTCAGCGTGCCTTGGTGGCGAAATTCCTCAGGCAATCATGCGCTACAATCCAGTGGAAAAAGGGAGAGATTACAGTCATCATATTTTTAACTTTGATGCTGTTTACCCATTGGTTGATAAATATTTAGCCATTTTTAAAGATGACTTTTATTTTGAACTTCAAAATCATGGTTATCCTGAACAGGTGATGGTAAATCATGCGCTTAGACAGTTGTCTAAAGAGTATGGGATTAAATTAATTGCCACCAATGATGTTCATTATGTCAACAAAGAGGATTATGATGCGCATACTATTTTAATTTGTCTGAATACTGGAAAAGACATTGATGATACGGAAGGATTACATTACACGGGCAATGAGTTTTTAAAGACTCCCGAAGAGATGGCGGAACTTTTTCCTGATTTTCTGGATGCGCTTGAAAACACTCAAGAAATTGTCGATAAAATTGAAGAATATAAGCTGCAACGAGATGTTGTATTGCCAAAATTCCCAATTCCTGATGAGTT
The DNA here is from genome assembly GCA_038240835.1 of Bacteroidales bacterium. GTDB lineage: Bacteria > Bacteroidota > Bacteroidia > Bacteroidales > WCHB1-69 > JBAXTE01. The sequence continues at coordinate 12,566 of JBBRGJ010000029.1, forward strand.
TACGGATGAGTTTTCTTATTTAGAACATCTTTCGTGGGAAGGCGCTCGGGCTCGCTGGAGCGAAATTACGCCCATCATTCAGGAGCGAATGGATTTTGAATTAAGTGTTATCAAAAACATGGGTTTTCCGGGTTACTTTTTAATCACCTGGGATTTTATCAAAGAGGCACGTAGAATGGGAGTAAGAGTTGGTCCTGGGCGTGGTTCTGCTGCAGGTTCTGCTGTGGCATATTGCTTAGAAATTACAAACATAGATCCGATTAAATATAAGTTGCTTTTTGAGCGTTTCTTGAATCCTGAACGTATTTCAATGCCCGATGTTGACATTGATTTTGATGATTTTGGTCGCGAAAAGGTGATGAACTATGTGATTGAGAAATATGGAAAGGATAAAGTTTCTCAAATTATCACCTTCGGTTCGATGGCTGCTCGTTCGGCGATTCGAGATGTGGCGCGGGTGCTCAAACTTCCTCTGCCAGAAGCGGATCGTTTGGCTAAATTAATTCCTGAAGGGCCAAAAGTAAAAATCTCGGATGCAATCAAAAAAGTCCCCGAATTACTGGATGCTGCGGAGAATGGTTCTGATTTGGTTCGTAAAACATTAAAATTTGCTCAAACTCTCGAAGGCTCTGTCCGAAATACGGGCGTGCATGCTTGTGGGGTTATTATTGGTCCTGAAGATTTAACCAATTTTGCACCAATTGGAAGGGCTAAAGATTCTAATATGCCTGTAACTCAGTACGAAGGGAAATTGGTGGAATCTGTTGGGTTGTTGAAAATGGACTTTTTGGGACTTAGAACGCTCTCCATTATCGATGATGCACTTATCAATATTAAACTTCGCCATGGAATTGATTTGAACATTGATATTATTCCAATCGATGATGCGAAAACGTACGAACTTTTTAGCAATGGCGATACAACAGCGGTATTTCAGTTTGAATCTGCAGGGATGAAGAAGTACCTCCAAGAGTTGAAACCAGATCGTTTTGAAGATATTATCGCCATGAATGCCCTTTATCGTCCGGGTCCGATGCAATATATTCCTAACTTTATTAATAGGAAGTTTGGCAAAGAGGTCATCGAATACGCTTATCCTGTGATGGAGGAGTATTTGGATGAAACATACGGAATTACCGTGTATCAGGAACAGGTGATGTTGCTTTCTCAAGCAATGGCCGGTTTTCGAAGGGAGAGGCTGATACTCTGCGTAAAGCAATGGGTAAGAAGCAGTTGGATGTAATGCAGAAACTGAAAGCTAAGTTTATTGAAGGTTGTCTGGCGCGTGATATGGAAAAACCAAAAGTGGAGAAAATTTGGCACGATTGGGAAGCGTTCGCTGAGTATGCTTTTAACAAATCGCACTCTACGTGTTACTCGTATGTGGCTTATCAAACTGCATACTTAAAGGCGCATTACCCTGCGGAGTTTATGGCAGCCGTATTGACGAATAACTTGAGCAATATTGAGGAGATTTCAAAATTGGTGGAGGAGTCCAAACGGATGAATATCCCCGTAACGGGTCCTGATGTGAATGAATCTCAACTTAAATTTACAGTAAATGCGGCGGGCGAAATTCGATTTGGAATGGGCGCTGTTAAAGGAGTAGGCGAGGGCGCGGTGGAAGCAATGATTGAGGAACGGACAGAAAATGGTCCCTATTCGTCGATTTTTGATTTTATGAAAAGAATAAACTTGCGGACTTGTAACAAACGGGTGGTTGAATCGTTGGCAAAAGCGGGTGCGTTTGATGGTTTTGAGAACATTCACAGAGCTCAGTATTTTTTTGTAGATAAAGACAATACTTCGTTTATAGAGAAATTGATAAAATTTGTCACAAGTTACCAAGAGAATAAAAATTCATCACAAGTTTCGCTTTTTGGCGATGAGAATGGGGTTGACAATCTACCAGATCCTGAAATGCCCGAATGTGAGAAATGGAGCAATTTGCAACAGCTTAAATATGAGAATGAAGTAACGGGTTTTTATATTTCGGGACATCCACTGAATGAACATAGTTTGGCAATGCAATATTTCTGCAATACTAAAATTGAAAAACTGAACGAATCACTCCGAAATTTCGTCAACAAGGACGTTACTTTTGGCGGCGTAGTTACTGCTGTTCAGCACAATGTAGCCAAAAATGGAAATCCTTATGGTAGAATTACCATTGAAGATTATAACGCAGAAATTCAAATTACTCTTTTTAAAGAAGATTATCTGAGTTTTAAAAAATACTTTGAATTAGGTCTTTTTATCTATGTAAAAGGGAAAGTAACCATTCCAACATGGAAAAAAGAGGATAATCCGGACCCTGATTTTAAAATTACGGAGATGATGATGCTCTCAAACGTACTTGAGAAGTATGCAAAATCAATCACCGTTGAAGTTGAAAAAGAAGATGTAAACACGGCTTTGGTGGATTTATTGTCAAAAATAGTCTTTGATAAAGCAGGAACTTGTACCTTGAAAATAAAAATTAGAAACTCAAACAGTAAAGCACTTGAACTTCAATCGAACAAATATCGAGTAAACGTTGTTGATTTTGTTCACGAGGCAAAGAATTACGATATGAAAGTAACTTTAAATTAATATAAACAAATAAAAATCATTATCATGGCTTTAGAATTTACCGACAGCAATTTTGAAGAATTAGTATTAAAATCAGACAAACCAGCAATTGTAGACTTTTGGGCAGAATGGTGTGGACCTTGCCGTTTAGTAGGCCCCATTGTGGAAGAACTTGCTACTGAGTACGAAGGAAAAGCAGTTATTGGAAAAGTAAATGTAGACGAAAACTCTGAAATCACTTCTACTTTTGGAATTAGAAACATTCCAACAATCCTTTTCTTTAAAAACGGAGAAATTGTAGACAAACAAGTCGGTGCAACCAACAAAGCTGCACTAGAGGCTAAACTTAAAGCATTGCTCTAAGAACTTAATTATTTTTTAGAATTTGTATTATTAACCGAAGTGTAAATACAGATTTAAAAAGGAACTTTTACAAGATAGAAGTTCCTTTTTTTTATTTTCACAACATTAAAGTATAGGTTTTTTCACGTGCGACCCACTTTGGGGTCGTAATGCAAATTGTCGTACAAACCTAAATTAGCATCACTAAAAACAGAAAAACTCAAAAATGATCTTTTGAATACTCTAATTTATCCCGCTAAGCACAATATCAAGACAAAAGTGACACTAAAAAGAAAAATCTTCGAAGTAAAATGGTTTTCTTTATAAAATCAATCTTTTTTATTCAAAATAAATATTACAAAAAGTCGTTATGTTCTTTTTTAAACTAGGTAAAATCATTGCTTTTTTGTAAATTTGCCTCGAAATCAAGTTATTCACTTAAAAATCTGTTCCGAATGAAATCAAAAAATCAATCATTCGACTTTAATTCTACCAATTTACTCCTTTTCCTCTGGCATTGGCGTTATACGCTAATTATTGTGATCGTCTCTACAATGGTTGTCAGCGCGATTTTCTCGTCACCTTGGTTTATTACACCTAAGTATAAATCGTCGGTGATCATGTTTCCAGTGTCTACCAACTCTATTTCAAAAGCGCTGATTGCTTCAAATACAAATGGGAAGCAGGATATTATGGAATTTGGGGCAGAAGAGGAAGCGGAACAGATGTTGCAAATTTTGTACTCTTCAAAAATAAAACAACGTGTTATCCAAAAATTTGATCTGTTTAAACATTACGATATTAAGCCTGATTCAAAGACCAAGATGACCGATTTGTACAAAGAGTTCGAATCGAATATTACTTTCAAAAGAACTGAGTTTATGGCCGTTGAAGTCACCGTTTTGGATAAAGATCCTCAAATGGCGGCAGATATTGCAAATGATATCTCTAATTTAGTGGATACCGTGAAAAATGAAATCCAGAAAGAACGTGCTATTCAAGGTTTTAAAATCATCGAAAGGGAGCATAATAATCTACTTAACGAGATGAAAATCAACGAAGATTCGCTGAATAAAATCCGATTAAGAGGAGTAACCAACTACGAATCTCAAGCGGAACGTTTCAATGAACAATACGCCATCGCTCTTTCCAAAGGAAATACAAAAGGTGCAACGTTGATTAAACAACAGATTGATACCTTAGCAAAATATGGAGGATCGTACGTTACCCTAAGTCAACTGTTTGAAAGTCAAGTAAAACAATTGGCTGAGTTAAGAGAAAAATACAACGAAGCAAAAGTGGATGCTGAGCAAACACTTCCTCAAAAATTCATGGTAGATCGCGCGTACAAAGCTGAAAAGAAATCATACCCAGTCCGCTGGTTAATTGTCGTTGTTTCTACGTTTAGTGCTTTTATATTGGCTGTTTTATCCATCATTATCATTCAAACTATTCGTAGTTACGAAATTAAACCTGTAGAATCCGATAAATCTGAACCTGTTGAGTAATTATGGCTAACAGATGGAATCATCTTCTTTCTAAAAAACCAATATCATTTTGGATTTTCTCTATTGTGGGAATGTTTCTACTGGTAAACACACTGTTTATTGTGTACGAACAGTTCTGGTTTTCTTTAGTGGTGGGAGTATTGTTTTCTCTTGTGTTGACTTTCTTTGCAGCCGATAAGTTGCTCTCACTGATCGTCTTTCTCACCCCATTATCCATTGTAAGCACCAATAAAGATTTTAATTTAGGATTGGCTTTGCCCACCGAACCCTTGATGATTCTGCTTACCGTATTGTTTTTATTTAAATTATTATACGAAGCCAAATACCCTAAGGAAATTACCAAACATCCCATCACGATTACAATATTTTTCTATTTATTGTGGATGGTGTTTACGTCCATCACGAGCGAAATCCCACTGGTCTCTTTTAAATTTTTGATAACCAAAATTTGGTTTATTGTCCCATTTTATTTTATGCTCTCATTGGTTTTTCAAAAGGGATTTCAAGCAGTGCGAAATTTCTACTTATTATATTCCGTCGGATTGGCCATTGTAATTATTTACACCACCATTGTCCATGCTCAATACGGATTTTCTGAAGAAACGGGACACTGGGTAATGAGCCCTTTTTACAACGATCATACAGCCTACGGCGCCGCATTGGCATTCTTTATTCCTTCGATGGTGGGGTTGATATTTGAACCTAGTTTTAATAGGACTAAAAAAATATTTGTTGTTTTATTGTTCATCATTATTTTTATCGGTTTTTATTTATCGTTTAGTAGGGCTGCTTGGCTGAGCATTGTCGCTGCATTAGGAATTTTCACCATCGTGAAATTAAAAATCAAGTTCTACTGGGTTGTTTCTGCTTTTGCAATATTGGTTGGATTTTTCTTTATTTTTCAGAACGACATCATCCAAAACTTGAGTAAGAACAAGCAAGACTCATCCGAAAATCTTTCTGAACACATCCAATCAATGTCCAATATTTCCACGGATGCCTCCAATTTGGAACGTTTGAACAGATGGGCTGCTGCTTTCAGAATGTTCGATAAAAGACCCGTTACGGGTTGGGGACCAGGAACATATCAGTTTGTGTACGCTCCGTTTCAATATTCGTACGAAAAAACGATCATCAGCACCAACGCCGGCGATAAGGGAACAGCTCATAGCGAATATATTGGGCCTTTGTGCGAGACGGGAGTACCAGGTTTGTTGTCCTTTCTTGCCATTGCCATCGCCGCTTTTTATACCGCCATCAAAGTTTACCGAAAATCCCAAATCAAAGAGGTTAGAGTATATGCATTAATCGCTATCTCTTCGCTAATTACCTACTTTATTCATGGAACGCTGAACAACTTTCTCGACACCGACAAATTAGCAGTCCCATTCTGGGGAACCATTGCCTTAGTAGTGGCTTTAGATGTTTTTTATCTGAAGAAAGAGCAGGAAAACAAGAGATTGAATGCAGGAAAAGAGTAGAAGGAAATATCCGTTTCGAAACAGCATCTATTTTGTTTTGTTTGAAATATCTTTTTTGAGTGAAGTCTATTTCTGAGTTTGAGGTTTTTAAGAAATGTTGGAAGCGAAAAATTTATCTAATTTAAAAGGAAAAACAGGCCGCGAAGCTTGAACAAGGAAGTTCTCCTCGTTGGCCTGTCGCGCTGCAGGCGCAAATAGTTGTCCCGTAAAATAAACAAATCAATAATCCTTTGCTGTAATAAACGAATTTAAGGATTTGTTTATTTTCCGTGGATCCTCGGAAAAAGACGATACGTCATAATCTGATGAAATAATGTTTAGATAAGACGTATCTTTTTTCCGGGATGAGGTCACGAAGGGACAAAGTTTTTTTTTCGCCTCACAAAACAGAATCATCCAAAAATACGTCCAATAGTTTTAAAAATTAATCCTAAATCAGTTGCAAAGCTCTGATTTAGGATATATTTGAAGTTTAAGTTTAATTTTGCAGGCATAACTTCTTGTATGTATGTCTCTTCTGGATTTTTTGATTTTGATAATAGTTCGTTCTCATCGAAGTATTCTAACGATGCATAATCTGTTAACCCAGGTCTGACCGCCAATACTTTTAGTTGCTCTGGGGTGTATAAATCTACATATTTTTTTACTTCCGGACGCGGTCCCACAAAACTCATGTCTCCGATAAAAATATTTAATAGTTGAGGAAACTCGTCTATCTTGTATTTGCGAATAAAAAGTCCAACTTTTGTCACCCGACTATCGTTGGAGCCTACGGTGAGCAACCCTTTTTTGTCAGCGCCCGTTTGCATCGAGCGGAACTTGAGCAATTTGAATGGCTTTTTGTTTTTTCCCATTCGCTCTTGTTTATAAAACACACCTCCGCGCGAATCCACTACAATTGCAATGGAAATCATGATGAAAATGGGGGATAATAGGAGTATCCCAAACAAACTCATCAAAAAATCAAACGTGCGTTTTATCATCGAATCTATTTTATAACTTTATTTACCGCATACACAACTGCATTTACAACAGTTTCCACTTGTTCGTTCGTTAAATCATAGTAGACGGGCAGACTAATTTCGCAACTGTAGTTTTTGTAAGACTGAGGATAATCGTCAATTTTGTATCCCATACCTTTATAAAAACTCATCATCGGAACAGGAATAAAATGGACATTTACCGAAACTTGTTGCTCAAAAATATATTTCATAATTTCATCACGTTGCTCTTCGGTAATTCCTTTAATTCGAAGTGGATATACGTGATACGAAGAGATTTTATCGTTGGTATGATACGTGGGAATGATCGCAAAATCTTGCTTAGAGAGCAGTTGAGTGTATAAATCAAAAATGGTTTTGCGACGAACCAACATATCGTTATCATAGCGCGCAAGTTCTATCAACCCAATGGCAGCCACAATGTCGGTCATGTTGCATTTATAACCTGGTTCTACAATGTCGTATCGCCAGTTTCCAGGTTGCATTTTTGCCAATGCATCTTTAGATTGACCGTGCAACGATTTGGTGTTTAAGTATTTGTATTCCTCATCGTTGTCGAAAGGTGCTGGCAGGCAGAGACAAATAGCGCCTCCTTCGGCAGTGGTCAGATTTTTTACTGCGTGAAATGAAAATACCGTCACATCGGTCAAACAACCTGTTTTTTTGCCTTTATAAATGGCTCCAATGGAGTGTGCTGCATCGGATAACACCATGATTCGTCCCAGTTTCTGCTGGTTTTCATGATTTGCAACAAATATTTTTACAATATCAGCCCGACGAACCAATGCATTGATCTCATCATAATCGCAAGGGAAACCCGCTAAATCAACTGGCATAATGACTTTGGTGCGCGGAGTAATTGCTTTTTCTATTTCGGCCAACGAGATATTGAAATCATCGTTGATGTCCACAAAAATAGGAGTGGCTCCTGTATGCATGATCACATTTGCGGTGGCGGTGTAGGTGTACGCGGGAAGAATTACTTCGTCGCCCTCGCCAACTCCATACCAGCGCAACATCAACTCCAAACCTGCCGAAGCAGAGTTTAAACAGATGGTTGCCTTTGCATCACAATAAGCACTGATGCGCTTTTCGAACTCTTTGGTGCGAGGTCCAGTTGTGATCCAACCTGATTGCAAAGCAGCGGTAACTTCGTCAATAATCGCTTGGTCTATGCGGGGAGGTGAAAATGGTATCATTGTGTTTTTTGTTTTTGAAGTTTACCACTAAGACACTAAGGCCACTGAGGCTCACTAAGTTATTTTTCTGAGTGAATATATGTCTACCTAGCATGCTGGTAGATAAATGTTCTTAGTGTCTTAATGGTGAAAAAGTTATTTCTTTAGGTAATTCAAAATATTAGTTTCTACACGTTTTAGCACTTCTCCTGCATCTGCTTTTTGAAATGCTCTTCCTGTGATTTTTTCATACAGTTCGATGTAACGTTCAGAGACTTGCGCCACAAATTCTGGACTCATTTCTGGACATACTTGCCCATCTTTTCCTTGAAATCCATTGTCCATCAACCATTCTCTTACAAATTCTTTCGAAAGTTGATGTTGTTGTTCTCCTTTGTCAAAACGTTCTTGATATCCATTGGCATAGAAATATCGTGAAGAATCGGGTGTGTGAATTTCGTCGATTAGATAGATAATTCCATCTTTTTTCCCAAACTCATATTTTGTGTCTACTAAGATTAGACCGTGTTTAGCTGCTATTTCGGTTCCTCGTTGGAAGATGGCTAATGCATATTTTTCCAATGTTTCGTACTCATCTTTTGAGATTATTTTTTGAGACAGAATCTCTTCGCGACTAATGTCTTCGTCGTGACCTTCGTTGGCTTTTGTAGTAGGAGTGAGGATGGGAGTGGCAAAACGTTGGTGCTCTTTCATTCCATCAGGAATTTTAACACCACAAATTTCTCTCGAACCAGCTTTGTAGGAGCGCCACGAACTGCCTGTGAGATAACCTCTTACAATCATTTCGATGGCATAGGGTTCGCACTGATGACCAATCGTAACCATTGGGTCTGGAGTGGCAATTTTCCAGTTTGGACAGATATCGGTGGTTGCATCCAAAAATTCAGCAGCAATTTGATTCAACACTTGACCTTTGTAAGGAATTCCTTCGGGAAGAATTACATCAAATGCAGAGATACGATCGGAAACCACCATCACTAATAAGTCATCGTTGATGTTGTAAACGTCACGAACTTTTCCATGATATACACTTTTTTGTCCAGGAAAATTAAAATCAGTTCGTGTTAAGGCTTCAGCTTTTTTCATATATTTATTCTTGTTTTTATTTTGATGTTTTAAAATTTTAAATCGACCGTAAGTCTGAGTTGACCACCTAATCCGTCATGAATAATTCTCATCAATGTAGATAATCGGATGTCGCTTGCATCATTTTCAATTCTGGATATATAGGTTTTGGTGGTGCCACATTTTTCAGCTAACTGTTCTTGTGTCATTCCTTGCTCTTTTCTAAGTTCCTGAAGCATTACTCCAAGCTTGAAAGCCTCGTACTCTAACTCGTATTTTTCTCTTTTGTCAAGCCCTCTCTCACCATATTGTTTATCGAGATGAGCATCAAAAGAAGAGAGATTTTTATTTTTCATTGAAGTATTGTTTTTTTAATTTTTCTGCATTAATAATCTCTTTATTTGGTGTTTTCTGCGTTTTTTTTTGAAATCCATTTAATAAAATAACTAATTTCCTATCATCAAAAAAGCAGAAAACTCTATAAGTGTTTGAGCTATACTCAACTCTGATTTCATATAACCCGGACGTCCCAGATAAATGTTTTAAAAATTTTGAAGGAACAACTTCAAGGTCTTGAATTAATTGCAATGTCCAGTTAAATTTTCTTTGAACTTCTGGTTTAAGAGTATTAAAGAAGTCAATGTAATAATTTTTGTAATAAAAGACTTTTCTTATCTTTTGTTCTTTCGTCATACAAAGTTAGCTAATTAGTGAACATAATGCAAGTTTTGAGAAATATTTTGTGCTAAATTTTGAAGAAAATATTATATGTTATCATTCTCAAGCGGTTTTTTAGGTTTAAATTTCGAATCATCTTCTATTTGATACGCATCAATAATTTTGGTAACCAAATGGTGGCGAACTACATCGCTGGTGTCTAAAATAACGAATGCGATGTTTTTGATGTTTTTCAAAATCCGCATTGATTGAATTAAGCCAGAGTTCTGATTACGAGGTAGATCTACTTGGGTTACATCGCCGGTGATGAAGAACTTAGCATTCATTCCCATTCGTGTTAGAAACATTTTTAGCTGACCCTCGGTGGCGTTTTGCGCTTCGTCTAAAATCACATATGCATTGTCGAGGGTGCGACCACGCATAAACGCCAAAGGGGCAATTTCAATGGTTTTATCTTCTAAATACAACGCCAACTTTTGTGGAGGAATCATATCGCGAAGTGCATCGTAAAGCGGTTGTAAGTATGGATCGAGTTTATCGCGCAAATCTCCGGGCAAAAAACCCAAATTCTCACCTGCTTCTACCGCGGGACGGGTAAGAATGATTCTGCGAATCTCTTTGTTCTTTAATGCTTTAACGGCCAACGCAACGGCAGTGTAAGTTTTCCCTGTTCCGGCTGGTCCGATGGCGAAAATCATGTCGTGTTTGTTGACACTATCCACCAACTTTTGTTGATTTTTTGTCTTTGCCTTGATAATCTTTCCATGGTTGCCATGGACTATAATGGATGCTTCGCTCTCTTTGGCAGATTCTCTCGAAAAACGCTCCTCATCGGAGTTGGTGACAAGTATTTCAACATCCTGGCGCGTTAGTTTGCCATACTTTTCAAAATACATATACATCTGTTGCAACTTGTCTTCAAATTCTGCAATTTCAGCATTAGTACCAAATAGAATCAGCTCATTGCCACGCGTTACGACTTTAAGCTTGGGAAAAGCATTGATTAATCGGTTGATATTGGTGTTGTTGGATCCCATTATCTCTACTGTGATTGTAGGATCTATAAAGATATTTTTTTCTGACATTAATAAGGATATAAACATTCAAATTTGAGTTCAAAAGTAATCAAAAAAATTCAACTATTTCAATATTTTCTGCGATTGTATTCGATCTTTGTTTCGAATAAGCCGCCATATTAGAAATAATCAAAATCTTCAACCGTGTGTGCTTTAGAAGTCTCTTTTTGTAAAAGTCTTGTTCTATGAAAAATTTGACGATCATTTAGAAGACAAAATAAAAGCTCATTGTAATTAAATACAATGAGCTTTTATGAAATTCTATTTATGCAAGAAGAAAACCTCTATATCTTGATTATAACTTTTTAATTTCAGTAACCCTAATAATGGTTCCTGTTTGGCATTTGCTCATAAGTCCTTCAATAACAGTGAATTTAAACTTAATCTTAAGCCCGTCTACGAAAAATTCTGGTGGAACATCACGAGTTTCATACTGTTTGCCATCGGTAGATTGAATTACCCAGGCGCAAGATCCAATTAAACTTGTAAGCCGTTTAACGACGCCTTCAGTATAGGGTTCTGTGGTGGAAGTGGTTACTGCTTTTTTGTTTGCTTTGCAACATTTACAAGAGGTGGAAACCATCGATGTAAAAGAGATGAATGTCAAAACAAGGAGGATGCTTACTACTCTTTTCATAAATAAATAATTTTAAAGATTCTGAAATATGATGAAACGTCACTCGCACAGAGAAACCTGTTTCATGAAGAAAATTTTGAGTAAATGTTAGTAAAGGAGACTCTTTTTGGAGTTGTTTTTCCAACCAGCATCACTTTTGTAAGTTGAAAAATAGATTACTAAATCTGCATCACTTTTATAGTCTACAAAAAAAACGGTTTTGTCGGCATCGCTTTTATACTGACAAAAATACCATAACCCAGTGTTTCCTGAAGCATCACTTTTGTAATCACATTTGTACACTACTAAATCAGCATCACTTTTATATTGAGCTACAAATACTTTAATTTTAGCATCGCTCTTATATTGTACGCTAAATACTTTTTGGGCAGTAGAAGTAGCAATAAAAGCCATCATAAATCCTAAAAAAAGGATTGTTATTTTTTGTCTGTTTTTCATAATTCGTATTTTTTTTTATTGATTAAAAACTATTTTTTGTGTAAATATAAACATAAAATTAAATCAAAACATTATTTTGAATTAATTTCATCTATTTTTAAAGTGATTTTATTGTAAATCTGCAAACATTTTCAAAAACAAACTACAATTAATATGCCTAATTTCAGGTGTTTATAATTCTATGACAAATTCAATTTTTTTTCAGAAGTAAAATAGTCCTCTTTTTTGTCACTTTCACTTGCGAAGTTAAGGAAAAAAAATACTTCGATAAAACTATCTTGTATTGAAATATGAAAATCTTTTGGCAAACAAAATCAATACTTTATTGTTGGAATAGTGTTAAAACCTAAATTTAAAATTATTTTGTATTTTTGTAACATTAAATAAATTTATATGAACCATTTAGCTGTAAGAATAAAAAAAACAACGTTAATATTAATTCTCTTTTCTATGATTTCCATATCTCATGGACAGGGTCAAATACCAGAAGGAGGTTTCGAAAACTGGTCGCAGTCTGCACAATCCACATTTCAAGAGCCAACTGGTGGCTGGTGGACCTCTTTAAATTCGCTAAAAGATCTTGGAGGACCTATCACCGTTGAAAAGACAAGCGATGCCCACAGTGGGAACTTTGCAGCTCGGTTGGAAAGCAAACAGTGGGGAACTTTTATTTTGCCAGGTTTGCTGGTTTCGGGGAAATTTGTCAATACTGCTCCGTTTATTATTCAGGGTCAGCCTTTTACGGGTAAACCTGCTCGATTTAAAGGGTTTTACAAGTACACCTCGGTCAACAGTGATTCGGCTGCCTTTTTTGCCATGATCACCTCGTTTAACACGGTTACAGGAAAACGAGATACAATTGCAGATGCAAAACTGGCAATTTACAATACTGTGGACGTTTACACCGCCTTTGATATCGCTTTTCAATATTACAACAATGTTGCAATTCCCGATTCTATTGATGTGGTATTTAGCTCAAGTGCCGGGGGACAGGACTTTTTATGCGAAATTGGCAGTACGCTTTTTATCGATGATATATCGCTCGAATATTCGAATGGAATTGTCGAAAGCCTTTTTTCTGAAATAAATGCAAGGGTTTACCCAAATCCTGCGAGCGATTTGATTTATATAGAATTGGATGAAAATGTGAATGGTAACTGTAAGGTTTTTGCAATGGACGGCAAAATGGTTCAAGAATTTCCAATAAATGACAAACGCTTTTCGATGGATGTTCGCAAATTCGCAAAAGGGAAATATATAATCAATATTTTTCAAGATAATATAGTTGTTTCAAGTAAAAAAATAGAGGTAGTCCATTGAGAAAAAATATTTTAATCTTAGTCTATTTGCTTTTTAGCCTGCTAGTAATCTGCTATTCGCAACCTGCTATCATCGGTGGTTTGAATTTAGGTGGACCAATTCCTGAAAAAATTAGCGAAAATTCTACCGGAAAACCAGTTATTGGAATGCACCTCGGTTTTTCATACTTGTATAAAATTTCTGACAAGTTTTCGCTAATGCCCGAAATTTATTATGCATTTAAAGGTGTTGATTACGGCCAATCATTTACAAAAGACACCCTTGTACCAATCACTATTTTTGGCGTTCCCGGAGAAGTACCTTCTTTTTATACCGCGGATGTAAATGGTTCAATGAGGTTTCACTCAATAGATATTCCATTGTTGTTTTCGTATAATATTGGAAAAGTAAGATTTAGTTTGGGACCTTATTTCTCATTTCTGGTCGGTGGAAAAGATGAAGGAAATGTTCGAGTAGTGGTGGGTGAAGGAGGTTTTTATGACGATTACATCGAAAATTATGACAATACAAAAAACATAAGAATTTTTGAGACTGGCGTCATGGGCGGAATTAACGTGCTTATTTACAAAGGTTTATTTGCAGAAATGAGATTTTCCAGAAGTCTTACAACGCTTTATAAGTCGGATGCTCCCAACAGAGGCGAAGGAAGTAATAAAATGTATAATACATTCGTTCAATTCTCTCTGGGTTACTCGTTTCTGAAAAAAAAATAAGTTTATGAGCACACTTTTTAAAAATCTTTTCGACAGACCTTTTTACAATCTGTTTTTGGACATTGTCCATCCTGAAGTGATTCAATTTGACAGAGAACTTTTTCTGAAAATGATTTTTACACAAGAGTTTGAACAGCTCGAACTGAAAGAGCGAATGACTTATACCGCTAAGGTTTTACATAAATTTATGCCTGCTGATTTTGATGCAGCTTCGGAGGTATTGATTTCGATGAATAAATTAATTCAAGCTTCGGGCAGTAAATCGTTGTTGGGTTTTATGTTCTTGCCTGAGTATATCTCAATGTATGGATTGGATAATCTAAAAAGCTCTGTAAAAGCGATGGAAGCGGTTACTCAATTTACTAGTTGCGAGTTTGCTGTGCGCCCTTTTATTCTTAAATATGAGTCAGAAATGCTGGTTCAATTGAAAAAATGGTCAAAACATAAGAATAACAGAGTCAGACGATTAGCTTCAGAAGGTTCCCGTCCACGATTGCCTTGGAGTGTTGCGTTGCCAAGTTTTAAGAAAAACCCACATCTGATTTTACCCATTTTGGAAAATCTAAAACAGGATAGTTGCGAAATTGTAAGACGAAGTGTAGCCAATAGTTTGAATGATATTTCAAAAGATAATCCAAATGTGGTGATAGAAATTGCCGAAAAGTGGAGAGGAATTAGCAAAGAGACGGATTCAATCATCAAGCATGGGTTGAGAACACTATTAAAAAGCAGCCATCCAGTGGTTTTAAACTACTACAACCTTACCAGTGAACAGCTAATGATAAACAGTTTTGAAATAAATACGCCAATAGTAAAAATTGGCGATTATCTTGAATTTCAGTTATCTGTAACCAATCAATCGTCAAAAAATCAACTATTTAGAATCGAGTATTGTCTATTTTTCAGAAAGAAAAATGGAGAAAATTCGATGAAAGTATATAAGATAAGTGAAAGAGATTGCAAAGCAAATTCCACCATTACAATGACTAAAAAGCATAGTTTTAGAATCATTACCACCAAAGTATTTTACCCAGGAGAACATCAACTAAAGGTGAAAATCAATGGAAAAGAGAGTGATCTCAAGCGTTTTTTGTTGATAGAATAGGTTAGGAGAGGGGTTTGCCTGTTTTTTAAAGACAAATCCCTTTATTCAGCAGGAAAACCTACTGTTTGAGCCAAAACCACCAATTGGTCGGCTTTTAATCCCATAATTTTAGAGAGTTTTTCGATGTCTAAATAGTGCCGAGCCACTGTATTTAATCCTTCAGAAGCGCAAAACAGATAAAGATTTTGAGAGATATAACCGGCGTGAAGTCCAGCGTACAGCAATATTTGGTCTTTAGCAACGCCGTCCATTTTGGAAGTATTGGAAACAATTATTATGTTAAGTGGAGCTTCTTCTACAAAGTTCTGTTTTCCAGTTTCTCTCATATAATCACCTGATTTAACGAGTTTTAACTGATAAGAGGAGTCGTCCCATAAATAGATGCCCGAATGCAATACAACATATAAATCAATGTCTTGCCAATTGCGTGCTGTAGGAGCTGTTCGTTTTTTGTCCTCTGGACGATTAATACCATTCGCAGCCCACAAAAGATCGGACAACGTTTGCAACGATAATTCCTTATTTGAATATTCACGTTTGGTTGCACGATTTTTCAAACAGTTCATGATAGAATCACCACCGTGCATTTTTGGTGCTGGTAATTGTATAATCGAATCTTGTGCAAATATATAACTTGTCATCATCAATGAAATTAGTAATGTATATAAATTTCGTTTCATAAATCTTTTTCTTGCAAAGATAAAATTTATGTTGATATGATTTGATCATATCTCATTATTTTAAATTATTTTAATTCAATATTGTTTCACAAATTTATTTATATGACTTTATATCCATAAATTAGGGTGAATTCAAAAAAACTCATACAAAAAATTAAAACTAGACAAATCCCCGTAGATTAAACGATTTAATTTGAACTACTGATAATATATATTATGTTAAGTAAT
>JBBRGJ010000030.1:0-28459 GCA_038240835.1 Bacteroidales bacterium
AAGATCTATAATGCTCAATCGTCGGTGACCCAACCCGCAATCATCTTGAAGTTCATATCCGCCTGCATCTGGACCACGGTGCAGCAACAAGTCTGTCATAAATACAAGATTGTTGTAGTTGTATTTCGGACTATAAAAACCTGCAATTCCACACATAGCGTCTATTTTTTAATGCTAAATTACAATTATTATTTATGAGAGACAATATTTTTTATCAATAGATGTTATTCTCAAGGATGTTTTCCTTACTTTTGTAAGGAGAAATTTCTCAAAATTGTACGTTTTTTATCTCTGAAAAGTTTAAAATCATGATTTCAAAATTTAAGATAAATATTGTTTTAATTTTCATCTTTTTCTTGTCGGTCAACTCCTTGTTCGCTCAACTTCCTGTGGGAACTTGGCGCGAACATTTGCCATATAATAAGGTGATTATGGTTGCCGAAACTCCCACACGAATCTATGCTGCAACTCCTTTTGGACTGTTTTATATGGAATATTCCGATTTTTCGATCAATCGGTTATCCAAAGCAAATGGATTGTCTGATGTGGGTGTTACCGCTATCGAATACAACTCCGCTCAGCATACCCTAGTTGTTTGCTACAAAAATGCAAATGTTGATTTAATCAAAGATGATGTTGTTTTTAATCTATCCGATATTAAACGAAATTCTATTCCTGCCAGCAAAAGAATCAACAGAATTAAAAGTGACGGAAATTTCGCCTATTTAGCCTGTGGTTTTGGTGTGGTAGTGATTGATGTGAAACGGAAAGAGATTAAAGAGACTTGGTTGGTGGGAAACGAGAGTGCATACAGGAATATTTCAGACATTGAAATGTATAAAGATAGTATCTTCCTTGCCACCGATTACGGAATTCAAAAAGCTAAAAAATCTTCTGCAAATTTGGCAAATTATCAAGTTTGGTCCACCGATACTACTTTTTGCATGAGCAATAATGTGATAGTTGATGTTGAAAAAGTGGGAGACAAGTTGCTCGCACACCAATCTTTTGGCGATAGTTCTTATCTTTTTGTCTACAATGGAATTTCGTGGAACCCGATTACATTGGCTAACAATCGTAAAAAAAATAGTCTCGAAGTTACTTACAATAAATTGGTCACGACAAGTGATATTGGAAATGTGGTGATGTACGATACCAACTTTAATGAAATTGGATCTTTTTTCACCTACAGTCCTGGATATATCGATGCTACCTTTGCCCGTTTCGACCGTAAAGGGGATGTATGGGTGTGTGATCGAAACAATGGATTGGTTTGGGTAAATGGGAGTAATACTTGGGATTGTTTCAAACATTCTGTAATGGGACCAAATATTTATGACATTTGGAAAGTATTTGGAATCAACGACAAGATGATTATTTTGACCGGTGCGGTGGATGACACCTATTCTAATCTTTGGGGATTGCCCCAATTTAGCCGTTTTTCTGACGAACAATGGGTCGGAATTGATCAGTATAACAATCCAAAATTAGACTCTTTATTTGACATCGTATGTGGCGTAATTGATCCGTTAAATACAAACTCTGCTTGGCTCGGATCGTGGGGTAGAGGATTGATTCATCTCGAAGGAAATCAGGTGACAGATGTGTTTAATGGCGAAAATTCGGTGTTGGAATCAAACTCGATTGGGTTTACCAATGTGGGTGGAGTTGCAATGGATAAGGATAAAAATCTTTGGATTGCGAATTCAAGCGGACAGAAAACGCTAAAAGTTAAAACTCCTAACAATCAGTGGTATTCCTACTCCATGTCGCCTTTCAATAGTTATGTTGTATCTCAAATTGCTATTGATTCAAATGGATACAAATGGTTGCTATTGCCTCGAAACAATGGAATATTAGTCTACAACGACAACGGAACGCTTGCTAATCCCAACGATGATCAGGTTAAATTGTTGAATATCAATTTGGGAACGAATGTTTCAACCAACTTTATCAACGGGTTTGTGCAAGATTTAAATGGGGATATGTGGGTGGCTACCGATAAGGGAATCAAGGTTTTTTATAATATTTCCAATATTTTTTCAACGGCAAATCCTGCTCCTCAAAATATACTCGTGGAACAAGATGGTTATGTGCAAAATTTGTTTGAATTTGAAAACGTTACCGCCATTGTGGTAGATGGTGCAAATAGAAAATGGGTGGGAACTTTTAAAGCGGGTTTGTTTCTAATCTCTGCCGACGGAACCACCGAATTAGCTCATTTTACGGCTTCCAATAGCCCGTTGTTTTCGGACGAAATTACTTCGCTCTCGATGAATCAAGCCAACGGGGAACTGTTTATTGGAACTACCACCGGATTGATGTCCTACAGAACCAACGCCACACTTGGACGTGAGGAAATTGTAAAAAGTGAAGTGTTGGCATTTCCCAATCCAATTCGTCCCGATTATAATGGAGAAATTGCGATAAATGGACTAACCACCAATGCGAACATTAAAATCACAAATTCTAACGGTGGATTGGTCTATCAAACAATTGCAAATGGAGGAACTGCTGTTTGGAATGGCAAAAACTTTAACAACGAAAAAGTGGCCACGGGAGTTTACCTTGTTTTCTCATCCGATGAATCGGGCGATGAACGTATTGTAACAAAACTGCTTTTTATAAAGTAATGATAGTCAAAACCAAAGGGGTTGTTGTTTATAAAGTAAAGTACTCGGAAACGAGTCTTATTGTCCATCTTTACACGGAAGATTTAGGCTTAAAAGCATTTATCGTAAAAGGAGTGAGGTCCAAAAAATCGAAAATATCTGTGGCTATGTTCGATTATTTAAACGTGTTGGAGGTTGTGGCTTCACAGGGCGGTAATTCCGATTTGCTGACACTTCGCGAAGTCTCCTTTTCCGAAGATAACTCACACCACGCTTTCGACCCCGTTAAAAACTCAATTTTACTATTCTTAGCCGAATTTATTCACAAAACGGTGGTCAGCTCTGTCACCGACCCAATGTTGTTTCGTTTTATCAACAACTCCATTCATGTTTTCAAACATAGCCAGCTATCCATGGTCGATTTTCATCTGTGGTTTGCCACTAAATATTCGATGTATTTAGGAATTCAACCCATCAATAATTACTCAGAAAAGTGTCAAATTTTCAACGTTCAACACTCCGAATTTTCCAATAACTCCTTCGATAGCGAGGGCGTATTCTCCTTGTCCTCTTCAAAAATATTGAACCATTATTTAAACGTTTCCATCAACGAATGTGTAAACAATAAATTCTCGCTCGAACAACGAAATCAGTTTCTTGACGAGATCCTTTTTTATTATCGATACCACTTAGAACACTTTAAAGGACTAAAATCCCACGAAATATTAAAATCTGTGTTTAGATAGTTTTTTTTTAAAACACAATTCCCGCCAATGCAATCAACTCAAAATCAGCGATTATGATAAGTTGCTCAATTGTAGAATTTGTTTTTTACTCTTTCGTAGGTATTCTTTCGCCAATAATTATCAGGATTTACTTACTTTTGTCTACTTGATTTTTCTTCGAACCTAAAAACATTCAGGTTTTGCAACGACCTTATTCAATAAAAAAATAGAATACTATGGATAATACAAGTCAACCCAACAATCCACTGCATGGCGTAACGTTAGAAATGGTGGTGAAAAAACTCCAGGATCATTACGGTTGGGAAGTTTTGGGATATTTGCTCAATGTGAATTGCTTTAACAACAATCCCAGCATTAAATCCAGTTTAAAGTTCTTTCGCAAAACCCAATGGGCACGCACCAAGCTGGAAGATTTATATCTAAGTTTGATAGAAAAAGAGCAAAAACAAGGCTAAAATCTTTTTGGACAGTGTAATTAAGTATTTGCATTTCCACTAGCCTTTTGCAAAAGAAGGTTTATTTCCCCACGATTTAATTCCAGTTTTTTTTGATGAAGTCATCGTGTGATAAAAGAGACCAAGAGCTCTTTATCTACCTCGCATGCTGTTAAATAAATGTCTTTTATTCGTAAAGAGTTTTATTATTAAAATGTACTCATGAGCTCATCCCGCAAGCGGGAATCGGTTGTGTAATAGCTAAAAGTTTTTCACTTCGAAGGATTTGTTTTCTGCTGTGTCACAAAGTACCACAAAGCGATGCAGTGCGATGCGTTGAGCCTGTCGAAACGAGCCTGTCGAACTGGAGTCACAAAGTTTCACAAAGGAACTGCATTTTTTTTCTTTTTCTTCTTTGTCTACCTCGCATGCTGTTAAATAAATGTCTTTCGTGTAACAGCTGAAAGTTTTTCACTTCGAAGGATTTGTTTTCTGCTGTGTCACAAAGATTTAAAAAAAAATGTTTGCTACTCTTTTAATCCCATTTTTCAATGCTGTAACTTGAAAATTCAATAATAGCCCAAGTTTATAATTCCTTCTTTACAGTCTTTCAACTACCCACTTCATTGCGTTATCAATAACAGAATTTGAAAAAAATCTCATAAAGAGATGATAGTGATAGAAATATAGCTGTGTGAAAAGTCCTTTAAATCCGCAAATAAAAAAAAGTAGAGAACAATTGCTCTCTACTTTTATAATACTTGTTACTAGATTTCCCTCTTAATTTGTTTTTGGAAGTGGTCTCTCTTGAATTGTATTTCCGTGTTCGTTTACAATACGTTTGTACCAATCTTTTGGATAAGCAGGATGTCCAGGTTGCTCAGGTTGACCGTGCCCATTTTCCTTAAATTGACGGCCATCATGAGGTTTCACATTTCCATCCATGTATTTCACAAACAAAAACTGACCAAATTCTCTCCAGCTATCGGTGGTTTTATCACCTACGTTTCTTGAAAAACTAGTTAATAGTTCTTCGGCAGCTTTTGGATTTGTTTTATACAAAGCTTCTGCTTTTGCGTCAATTTCTTTGGTTTGTTTGTTGAATTCATTTTCTAATTCCGCTTGATATTTAACTACTTCTGGTGAGATTTCACTCCAACGGGTATAAGTCCAGTTAGACACCCAGTTGAATACCCAAAATGCTGAATTCCAAGTAAATTTTGTCATCGATCCATTTCCTACTTTAAACGTTTCTGGGACTTCGGTGATGCCACAATACATTGGAACATAAACGGTTAGATATGTATCATCAAAACCGAACCAGTTAATTCCACCAATATGATTTGGCAACCAATTACGCATTTCTGCTACAAATGAAAATCCAGTTTGTTGGGTAGAGATTGCTCTTTCGTGAATGTAATTCTTTCCATCAACTTCCCATGTCATTGGTCTCCAGCGGTATGGACATTTGTATGGACCTGCGCCCACGTCTTTGGTCATATCGTAGGGAGTTCCGGTGTAATGGTCGCGCATCATTCCTTTAACGTCGTCTAAGGTTACTTTTTTGTCTGGTTTGATGTACAAAGGAAGACGGTTTACCATATCTTCACCGTTGATGTATGGGAAATAGTTATCTGCATCTTTCCATACTTTTCTAAAACCAGCCCAAACTCTGCCTTCGCAAGCTCTTAAAGCTCCAAAATCCATGGGTGCGTAACTGTCGGCAAAACTAAAAGCATTTTTGTACTCTTTGTAGAATTTTTTCTCTTTTGCAAATGTAATCACATCAGCTGCATAGATACAAGTGATGTCAGGATTGTAAATTTTGCTCATGTTTTTAGAAGAGATGCTTGTTTTGCCATTCTCTAAAGGAAAGTTGGTAATACGAGCATGGTTGGCATGTCCAGAAATATATCCTTCTGGAATACGCATTGCTACCCAAACAGCTCCTTTGTTGTAAACTGTCTTTTCAACTCCTTTTTTGTCTTTTACTTTGGTGGATCCACCTTTGCTAATCATTTCAAGAATCCATACTTCGTTAGCATCTGCAATTGAAAATGATTCGCCACTGCTGTAATAGCCATATTCTGCCACTAAATCGGTAATTACCTTAATGGCTTCACGGGCAGTTTTAGAACGTTGCAAAGCAATATAAATTAAACTACCATAATCCATGATTGCATTTGGATCGGAAAGTTCTTCGCGACCACCATAGGTAGTTTCGCCAATAGTTACTTGATTTTCGTTCATGTTGCCAATCACAGAGTAAGTGTGAAGTACTTGTTTGATTTTTCCCAATGGTTTGCCAGTATCCCACTCGCGAATGTCCATCATGGTTCCTGCAGTGTAATTTGCTGCTGGAAAATGGTATAATTCGCCATATAGTGAGTGCGAATCCGCAGAGTAGGTAACATAAGTAGCGCCAGTAGCCGAAGCTCCCTTCGTTACCATAAAGTTTGTACATCCTTTTGCAATTGGATTCCACATCATCAACATGGAAACTACTGCAAGGGTGAATAATTGTTTTTTCATATTTTTTATTGATTTGATTTTAAGACACAAACTTACACTTTTTTTGTCTAAAACCAATATGGTCTGGTGAAAAATAATTAGAGTTTACATAAAAGCACCATTTTTTTCGTTGCCAAACAAACCTCAAATTCGCTATTCCAAGGGTCAGGTAGAGCAAGTTTTTCGGTGCAAAAAGGTGTCTTTATAAGTGTTTTTTGAAATATGTTTTTAGTTGGTTTTCTTCGTTTACCCTAACTCAGATTTGTTTTGGTGTATTTTTCGTTTGTCCTACCTTAAAGAGACTAAAAATTTATTATTTATAAGTTTGATTTTTACTTTGTTGGGAAAATAAATATGAAAATTTGACACCCTTTAGGGCAGGGGCAAAACAAATTTTCATGAACGAAGGCTTTTCAGCTAGGGCAGGGGGAAATCAAATTTTCACAACCAGAAAGTCTTGTCAGGTCGGGAAATAAACCAAATTCTGAAGTACTTAGGCAATCAACACAATCCATTCCAGAAGTATTCCTTAACTTTGTCTGTTTTATTGTTCTTATGAATGGATGTGAACCGCTTGATATCTAGCTGTATATGAGAATATGTGCAAATATTATGGGTTTATCCGTTTATTTTAAAAATATCTGGTTATGAGAAAAATTAAAAATTTGTTTTTTTTTATTAACTTTGCATAGTTTTTAGAACTACAAATACAGTGAAATGAACAAGATAAATATGGTTGACTTAAAAAGTCAATACCAAAAAATAAAACCAGAAATTGATGCAGCCATTCAAGAAGTGATTGAAAGTACCGCGTTTATCAATGGTCCTGCCGTTAAAAACTTTCAAGAACATTTAGAACAATATTTAAATGTAAAACATGTAATTCCTTGTGGCAATGGAACTGATGCTCTGCAAGTAGCCATGATGGCGTTGGATTTAAAACCCGGTGATGAGGTGATTACCACTACTTTCACATTTATAGCTACCGCCGAAGTAATTGCTTTGCTTCATCTTACCCCCGTTTGCGTGGATGTGGATTTAGATACCATGAATATCTCTATCGAATCGTTGAAAAAAGCAATTACCCCTAAGACAAAAGCCATTGTTCCTGTTCATCTCTTTGGTCAATGTGCCAATATGGAAGCGATTATGGAAATTGCTCATCAACACAATTTATTTGTTATTGAAGATGCTTGCCAAGCAATTGGTGCCGATTATAAGTTTCAAAACGGTAAAACTCAAAAAGCTGGAACTATCGGCGATGTGGGTTGTACTTCCTTTTTTCCATCCAAAAATCTCGGCTGTTATGGCGATGGTGGCGCTCTGTTTACCAATAACGATGAATTAGCTCATAAAATTAGAGGAATTGTAAATCATGGTATGTTTACTCGCTATTATCACGACATGGTGGGGGTGAATTCTCGTTTGGATACTATTCAAGCAGCGGTTTTAAACATCAAACTTCGCTTTTTGGACGATTATGCTGCCGCCCGCAACTCAGCAGCTACTTACTATAATAACGCATTTGCAAATAATCCAAAGATTGTCATTCCAATCATTGCATCATATTCATCGCACGTTTTTCATCAATATACTCTTGTTATAAAAGATGTAGATAGAGCAAAACTTATCGAGTTTATGAGTGAAAAACAGATTCCTGTCATGATTTATTACCCTGTGCCCATGCACAAACAAAAAGCATATTTAGATCCTCGATACAAAGATGGTGATTTTCCAATGGCCGAATACTTATCCGAACATGTGATCTCTTTGCCCATGCACACCGAATTAGATATTGAACAATTAAAATATATTACCGATTCTCTTTTATCATTTATCAACAACTAAAAACAATGGCAGAAAATAACTATTTTGCGCACGAAACAGCCATTGTAGATGATAATTGCAAAATTGGCACTGGTACTAAAATTTGGCACTTTTCGCACATTATGTCCCACTGCATTATTGGTGAAAACTGTAACATTGGACAAAACGTAGTGGTTTCTCCTGAGGTTATTCTCGGAAAAAATGTGAAAGTGCAAAACAATGTCTCTATCTACACGGGTGTTGTCTGCGACGACGATGTGTTTTTAGGCCCATCCATGGTTTTTACCAATGTCACCAATCCACGAAGTGCCGTAAATCGAAAAAGTGAATATGCCAGAACTCATGTGGGAAAAGGCGCTACTATTGGAGCGAACTCTACCATTGTATGCGGACACGATATTGGCGAATATGCATTTATTGGCGCAGGTGCGGTAATTACCAAAACAGTAAAACCTTTTGCGCTGATGGTGGGAAATCCGGCCAAACAATTGGGATGGATGAGCGAATATGGTCATCGATTGGAATTTAATGAAGATAATATCGCTGTTTGTCCCGAAACTGGTGATAAGTATGTGATTGAAAATGAAATGGTTGCTAAATTAATTACTAAATAAAACACAATGGATTCGATAAATTTTGCATTGATAGGTGCTGCTGGATATATTGCTCCACGCCACATGAAGGCCATCAAGGATACCAATAATAATTTGGTTGCTGCTCTTGATAAAAATGACAGTGTGGGGGTAATTGATAGCTTTTTTCCAAAAGCGGACTTTTTTATGGAGTCGGAACGATTTGATCGCCACTTATACAAACTGTCTCACCTTCCCGAAGAGGCTCGTGTGAAATTTGTGGGAATTTGCTCTCCTAATTATCTTCACGACGCTCATATACGTATGGCTCTCAGAAATCAAGCTGATGCAATTTGTGAAAAACCATTGGTGTTGAATCCTTGGAATATTGAAGCATTGGGTGATTTGGAAAAAGAGACGGGTAAGAAGATTTTCAACATTCTTCAACTTCGTCTACACCCATCGATAATTGCGCTAAAAAAAGAGATTGAAGAGGGACCAAAGGACAAAATTTACGACATTGATCTTACATACATCACCAGCAGAGGTTCTTGGTATTTTATCTCCTGGAAAGGCGATCAGGCTAAATCTGGAGGTATTGCCACCAATATTGGGGTGCATTTTTACGATATGCTTACTTTTATTTTTGGAAAAGTAAAAGAAAATATTGTGCATCACACCGCTCCCGATGCCGCTTCTGGGTTTTTAATGCTCGAAAAAGCTCGTGTAAGATGGTTTTTGAGCATCAATCCCGATTTCTTACCTGCTGATGTGAGAGCTAAAGGTCAAACAACCTTCCGCTCAATTATCGTCAACGATAAAGAGATCGAATTTAGCGGTGGTTTTACCGATTTACATACTCAAAGCTATCAACAAATCCTCAGTGGAAACGGTTTTGGTCTCAACGATGCCCGAAATTCAATTGAAATTGTCCACAACATCCGAAATAGTCAGCCTATTGGTTTAAAAGGTGATTATCATCCATTATTAAAGAAACTTAAGTAAAAACACATTTTAAATATATAAGTTATGAATATTTACGAAAAACTAATCAACAAGGAAACTAAATTATCTGTAATTGGTTTAGGTTATGTTGGATTACCCATTGCATTAGAATTTGCCCGTGATATAAAAGTTATTGGTTTCGACATCAAACCCGACCGTGTGGAGATGATGAAAAACAAAATTGATCCTAGCGAAGAGTTGCCTGCTTCTTCTTTTGATGGTTGTGATATCGAATTTACCTATAACAAAGAAGATTTAAGATCAGCTTCTTTTCATATTATCGCAGTGCCAACTCCAATAGATAATCACAACTTGCCCGATTTAACTCCGGTAATTGCTGCATCGAAAACTGTGGGACAAATTTTGAAAAAAGGTGATTATGTAGTCTATGAATCTACAGTTTACCCTGGTTGCACCGAAGAGGATTGCATTCCTGTCTTAGAACGCGAGTCGGGACTTAAATTCCGTGAAGATTTTATGGTTGGTTTTTCTCCAGAACGTATCAATCCAGGCGATAAACATCATACACTTCGTTCAATTACCAAAATTGTTTCGGGATGCTGTGATGTTTCGTTAGACAATATTGCAAAAACATACGAATTGGTGATTGATGCAGGTGTGCACAGAGCTCCTTCGATTAAAGTAGCCGAATCTGCAAAAATTATTGAAAACACTCAACGTGATGTGAACATTGCTTTGATGAACGAACTTTCGATTATCTTCAACAGAATGGGTATCAATACCTACGATGTGTTAGAAGCTGCCGGAACTAAATGGAATTTCTTGAAATTCTATCCTGGTTTAGTGGGTGGACACTGCATTGGAGTCGATCCTTATTACTTGGCTTTCAAAGCACAAGAGTTTAGATATCATACCCAAATTATTAAAGCTGGTCGTTTTGTAAATGATTCAATGGGATTTTATGTAGCTAAACAAACGGTGAAAAAATTAATTGCACAAAATAAAAACATTCTCGATACCAAAGTCCTAGTGATGGGCGCTACGTTTAAAGAAGATGTGAGCGATATTCGCAACTCTCGCGTTTCCGATACCATCAGTGAGCTCAAAACGTACGGCGTTAAGGTGGATGTAGTAGATCCGTATGCTAATTCCAACGACTTAAATCATGAGTATGGTTTTGAACTTGCCAAACAACTGCAAAACGACTATGATGCAGTAATCGTAGCAGTGAGCCACCTACCATATTTGGAACTCACCGAAGATTATTTTAAATCGATTACCAAACCCGGTGCTATCCTTTTTGACATCAAAGGTTTGTATCGCAACAAAATAAAAGAGATGGTTTACATGAGTTTGTAATACTCACAAAACCGTTTTCAAAAAAGTCCTGAAGTATTCTTCAGGACTTTTTTTGTGATGTTTCTAAATTTTTTTTTCCAATTATTGAGACCATTTTCAAGGTTCAAAAACAGCGAAATCTTGAACTATTTTCCAGCAAATCTATAATAAAAACAAAATAAAACGCCACAAAAAAAAAGACACTTTCGGTTTTTGGGTAAATAAAAGAGAAAAATCAGCTTTACTGTCGTTTGTTTCTTGCTAGAGATAAGGTACAAACTTGAAAACGTTGTTTATTTTGAATTGCTAAGACGTGGGGGGAAAGTATATGTGGGCAAACACAACGATAAAGAGATTGATTTTGTAGTGCAAAAGCCCAATAATGAAAGAGCGTATTATCAAGTTGCCTATACTGTTAATGACGAAAAAACATTTAAAAGAGAAATTTCGGCATTTAGAAATATCAAAGACAACTACCCAAAATATCTTTTAACACTCGATTTTGAAAATACTAATATAGAAGGGATTCAAAAATTAAATGTTGTGGATTGGTTATTAGAGTAGAGATCGGAAATTAGCAAAATAGAGGGAAACCCCACTCCCGAAAAACTACCAGAATGAAATTAACACCGAATGCGAATACGCTTTGACCCAAATAGAATAAATTAAATTACGCATCGAGCATTAAATCCCGTAAATTAAATTCCAAATTCTTCGTTGGATTCATTTAAAATGACTTTTGGTATAACACATATCGGTATAGCATGAAAAATTAATTTCCATGAACATTGCCTTTCCGAAATTGATTTGTACCTTTGATTCACATAAACGATAATAAACGATGAAAATATTAATTACTGGAGGAACAGGATACATTGGTTCGCATACTACCGTAGAACTGATACAAGCAGGTCACGAAGTTATCATTGTGGATAATCTTTCCAACTCCAACATTGACGTATTGGATGCTATTTTTGAAATAACAAAAGTAACCCCCGTGTTTGAGCAATTTGATTTAGCCGATGTGGCTAAGACCGAAGACTTTTTTGATCGCCACCAAGATATAGATGGAATTATCCATTTTGCAGCTTCCAAATATGTTGGCGAATCGGTGAACGATCCTTTGAAATATTATCAAAATAATCTTTTTTCGTTGATCAACATTCTGCAAGGGATGAAAAAACAGGATATAAAAAACATCGTATTCTCCTCTTCTTGCACCGTTTATGGTCAGCCAGAGATATTGCCAGTTACCGAAAATGCTCCCATATTGCCCGCAATGTCTCCCTATGGAAATACCAAACAGATTGCAGAAGAGATTCTTTCTGATTTCACAACTTCTTTTCCTGCAAATGTAATTGCACTGAGATATTTCAATCCAATTGGAGCACACAAATCCGCATTGATTGGAGAACTGCCGGTGGGTGTTCCTCAAAACTTAATTCCTTATGTAACTCAAACTGCGATGGGAATTCGCGCTCAATTGAGCGTTTATGGAAGCGATTACAACACACCCGATGGCACATGCATCCGCGACTACATTCACGTAGTAGATCTTGCAAAAGCGCATGTAATCGCCGTGCAACGATTGGTAAATCATCTTACAAAAAAACCGTTTGAAGTTTTCAACATTGGAACAGGCAACGGATTCACCGTATTGCAAGTGATTGACGCTTTCGAAAAAGTTTCGGGTAAAAAACTAAACTTCCAACTCGTAGATCGCCGTCCCGGGGATATCGAAAAAGTTTGGGCAGATACCACCCTCGCTAACAACGAACTAGGATGGAAAGCCGAAAAATCCCTCGAAGAGATGATGGAAACCGCCTGGAACTGGGAACTGAAACTTTCAAAATAAGACAGATTTTTTTATTTCCATCCTTCATTAATGATTATTGAAGTCATTAATAAACTCCATTTGTTTGCCCACACAATATAGTAAATGATTGCGATTCTTAAACCAAAGGCTTTCCGGTGTGTTTATGTGTAAAAAAGTCCCAGTTAAACGGAGTTTTCAGGATGGACTCTACCTTACCTCCAATGGAATGTAGCGATAAAAATTGAAGCTGTTTATCATAAGGATAAGAATGAGTTTCGTACTGTTTACACTCTTCAATCAGCCCTTTTAATGAGACTATCACCTCGTCATCTGGGCGTTCAAAATAATCAACATAGTTTATACTGTGAATTTGCAACGCTATTGATTTTTTGCTTTTTGCGTCTTGAATGTTTGCAAAAACTCGGATGCCGTTAAACACATCATCACTTATTTTCGTTCTTTGGTCTTGAGGTCTATCTCCAAACAATTCAAAATCATTCCCAGAATTTAGATACGCCTGCAAATCAATTCGTGCTTGTTCATCTGATACAAACTCTTTCCCCTTTGCTTCATACAATACATCCACAATGCTTTGAAAATATCTAAAAGCTTTTTCGCGAGCTATTATTGGCGATTCGTTTACAAACTCTTTTACACTTCGTTGATAAGCATCTTTGATGTCTCCACCACACTGAAGGAAGTCGAGCTTATTGCCAATTTCCTTTCGCCAAAACTTGGTTTCAACGGTGTAATATATTTTTGGTTTTTTGTTCATTTGTCAATTTTTATTTATGTAATTTCATAATAAATTTCCAAGTTATTGTAAGCAATGTTTTTTAATATTGGAGGTAATAGCTAGGTTTTATGTAATCAGTATTCACTTGGTTTTACGACCCCGAAGTGGGTCGAATATCAATAACCCCGTGCATTGCACGGGGTTATTGATATTCGATAATAATTTATTTTGGCGCTGAATTTGCTTCTTTTTGCAGATTCTGTGACAAAATAATTCTCGATGGATATATTAACTGTAAATAGAACTTAGCTATTTTAATAAAACCTTTTTGTTTTCATCCCATCTATTGGTTGTGTAATTTTCACAGAATCTTCTCCATGTGAGCGTAACTCTTGTTGTAGATCGTAAGTTAGATAAACCTTGATTGAAAAGATTGTGTATTCTGAGGTTTCTTCCTTGATGTTCTGTGATTTATGCAGTGGGTTTGCCTTGTAATAACTTGCTTTTATCGGAGTCGTCCAAATTAAGATTTCCTGCGGTTCTTCATCGTGAAAACGGACAATACCATAGCAATCCTTATAATATTCATCTAAAAAGAAATTGCTATTTAACTCCGATTTTTGCCCTTTAACAGTTAAGTTGCTTACGCGATCCAGTCCAAAGGTTTTCACCACATTATTATCTCGTGTCACAAGATACCAAAAGCCTTTAAACTCCTTTAAACCCACTGGAGAAACCAATCGTTTAGATAATTCTTTCTTTTCGTAATGAGTGTAGTCGAATTCAATTTTTTTCTTATTCCTAATGGCTTCCAAAATCTCGAAGAAATAGGTTGTCCCCTTTTTTGCTTTTCTGGCATCAAAAGAGATATAATCTTTTACATTTTCCATATTTTGCAAAACAAAAACAAGGTTTATCGCTTCCAACAAGGCATCACAATCATAATCGGGAAATGTATTTTCAATAAAATATCCATTTTCTTTAGAATTATACACAATGTCTATTTTGAGCACCCTTCTGATATCTTCAATGTCTCTTTTTATCGTTCGGATTACCACATCTTTATGTTCCATATCACTCAACTGGTGAAGGTTGTGTAGCATTTTATTCACAGACCCACCGAGTTCTTCTATCGAAGGGTAAGTGTTTTTTCTTATCTCATCAATAATAGTTTTGCATCGCAAAAGTTGTTCAATCTTCATTGGTATTTGATTTAATGATGGTTACAAATTGATATTGTCATACACCCAAAGCTCGAACAAATCTCGTTGTTTTTTATACCAATGGTTGCAAATTATATATTTTTTATCGTTGTATTCAAAAAACGTATCCTTTTTGTAATACCGCTGCCTACCCAAATTGTCCTCAAACACAGATTTGTCATTTGGAATAAATTCTCTGAGTATTGAAAACGCAACATCAAACTTGTCTTTACACTCTTTTGTATCTGCAAGAGATAGAATTAACATCTCATCGTCAACATCAGCCAATTTTTTAAGTTGTAATACAATAAAATCCTTGTTTTCTAAACTATCACTCGAAATGGCATTTGATTCTGTAACATTCTGACTTTCCTTTTTTTCAATCTCTTGCTCAATAGTTGATTTTTTATCCATAAACTTTACCGTTCCATCTTCTAAATATCTTTTAGCCAACGACGTTACTTCATTAATATATTTGCAATCATCTGTTTTTGGCACTTCTTTAATCAAAAAAACACCGGAAGTGTTATAGTCAGATTTATAAGATTTTATTAATTCTTCCGGCTTGTATAACTCTATACAAATAGCCTTTAATACATCTTTGATTTTTTTAACTAACAAACTGTTTTCATCGGGTTTGTCCGTTAAAAAAGACATGTAATTTGGGATTAACGTTACATTCCAAAGCGATGTAAAAAATAGCGGGTTGGCAGTTTCTCCCCAAACGTGGCAAATCATATAGTTTTTAATGTCGCTGATGGCTCCTTGACTAACTCTGTAATTCACGGCATCAAAAATTTCTTTCCGTACAAAATAATTTCCATCTTTATCTATGCATACGTTAAGACCTGTCTCGTTATGAATTAATTCTTGTCCTAACGTAAAAGCTTGTGCATCAGATTTGTTCTTAAACGATTTCTTGCTAATTCCTGATTGCATACTTTCGTTTTTATAGTGGAAATATTTTTTTGTTTTTAACGAAAATCTTACAGGCAATGGCTCGTCTTGAGTGATTTTTTCTAATATTGTTTTTGACTGTTTTTCAACCATTCCTTTGTGAAAGAACTTCACATTTCCGAAAAAGTGATCAATAAATTCATCAAATTTATCTTTGTTATTGTCGAAAACTGCCAACAATGATTCCATCCCATCAATTTCTGACTTGTATAAAACTTCTTCTGTTTTTTTCTTTTTCATTATATATTTATTTGATTTATTATTACTTAGCTGAAATTTTTTTTGTTCCAATAATCTTACAATTTTTATCATACATCATAATTACATTTCCATCACTTACTGAAAATGAATTTCCCCCTACGCCAATAACTTTTTTATTATTGGTGAGCAAATTTTTAATATATGAACATTTTGTATCATATATATTAGTTATATTCCCATTTGTAACTACATAGAAATCATGTCCATATCCCTGGAGGATACCGCCGGATGAACTTGCGTTTTTAATTAATTTTCCATTAGCATCATAGGTCGAAATAGTCGAACCTTTTTGTTCAACTAATGATAATCCAAAATCATTAGTATCGTTTTTATTAGATGAAAATAAGCCCATATCTTTTTGATTTATTATTTAATATTTTGTTCATGTATTTTCAAAGGTACTTTATTTATTGCCTATATCAAGCTCTGTTTTGGAATAGTTGTGAGTTGTTTTTCATTGGTTTTTGTTTGATAATTTCTAAATTCGATGCAAAGGTAAATGGCATGTATGACAAAAGTTGTCCCAGTGCATTTTATTTTGAAATTCATAGAAATTCATATTTTATCTTCCTTAATTAACTTTGAAGTAGTACTTTTTCAACCAATGTTCATAAATAGGGTCGAGCATCTCAATTTGATCGCCCATGCAATCGATAATCTCTTTGTTCTCTAAGGCTTTTTTGATTTTTTGAATATTTGAGGAGGAGCCTAATCGGTATTTGTCCATAATTTCTTTGGAACTGAACTTCGTTTCGTTGCTGACCAGCGCTTTTAAAAAGTTTATCTGATATTTAGAGAGTTCATCGGTTAATGTTTGAAAAAGCAAACTCATCTGAAGAGTGAGGTTCTCAAACGATTGTAATACAATCACTTCATTGCAGGTGGTTTTGGTTCTGAGCCAAGCCTGTTGTGCCAATTGTTGTACATAATAGGAGTGACTTTTGGCAAGTTGTGTTATCAGTAATGCGTTCTTGTCGGATATCTTCTTTTTGGTGTCCAAAAACCTTTTTGTCAGAAAAGTGACCCAATCTTCCTCTTTGATTTTTTGCAGAAACATAATGTCTCCAAATTTGTAAAATGGCATTGAAGACGAAGTGAACACATCTAATAACATATGACGTTTGCTTCCGTATAAGCAATAGGTTGTTTTTTGATGTTGTTGCCAATGCGAACGCAGTTTTTTCTGGAAGGCTAGGGGATTTTCAAATTCTGAAATGTTTTGAAACTCATCGATACATATTACGATTTGCATGTTTTTCTCCAAAGCGATATTTTCAGCCAACTTGAGGATGTCATTCGGATTTTTTTTTACCTCATTCCAGTCGAATCCAAGACTAAATTCATTGTTTGGTTCTGGACTAAAACTTAATTTTGGGAATAATTGCCCAAGAAACTTTTTCGTACTATCCATCATCTCTTCAAACTTGGTGGAAGTAGAACGAATAACTTCTTGAGCCAACAATTGGTAAAACTCTTCTTCGCTTCTCACATTGTATAAATCGATAAAACAAACCCGAAGCATTGGATTGTTGGCCATTGCCATTTCGGATGCTTTTGCTACTAATGAAGACTTTCCCCATCGACGAGGTGAAATCAAAATTGAATTAATTCTTGAGTTGAAGTTTGTAATCAGTCTTGCAGTTTCCTCAGCTCTATCGGTGAAATCAATATTGCGAGTCATCCTTCCAAAAACAAATGGTGTTTCCATATTCACATATTTTCCACAAAGATACACTTTATTATTTAAAAAGTCAACTAATTTGCTCACTCTTTTGTTACTCACTTTATAGTTACTCGCTTTTTAGTTAGTAATTTTCACATCATTATATTGTTGCACATCAATAAGTTATTGCATTATTCTAATATATTTTCATTCTTTAAAAATATGCGAATATTGATTTTACATATTTTTTTACATTTTATAAATGTTGGTTAAACTACTTAATCCATCATCGTGTAGTTCTCAAAACAATAGTTTTCAAACACAATTAGCAACTCAGCCAGGGCGTTTCTCACGCCTTGACGCGTGATCTTATTTTGTCTGTTTTTTTCAAACTATTAATTGTTTGTGAACATTGCTATCATTTTTCCCCACAAAACCTTGTTATAATAACATAAAAAAAGGAGATCGAAAGATCTCCTTTTTTTATTAGAATGATATTAATTATTCAGGTTTTGCTAGGCGAACATATTGTTTATATCTCCACTCTGCGTTTTCTTGAGTAATTTTGAACAATTCACTTGCTTCTTGAGGGAATGTTTTTAGCAATGAGCTATAACGTACTTCACTTAAGATAAAGTCTTGGAATTTGGTCCAATCTGGTTCCTTGCTGTCCAAAATAAAGCCATTTTGACCTTTTTCTTCTAGTTCAGGATTAAATCTCCAAAGGTGCCAGTATCCGCAATCTACCGCTAATTTCTCTTCGTTTTGCGTACGAGTCATTCCTACTTTTAAACCATGGTTGATACATGGAGCATAAGCGATGATTAGTGATGGTCCGTCAAATGCTTCCGCTTCTTTGATCGCTTTGAAGTATTGTGATTGGCTTCCACCTAATGCTACTTGTGCAACATAGATATAACCATATGATTTAGCAATTAGTCCCAAATCTTTTTTACGGATTTTCTTACCGGAGGTAGCAAATTTAGCTACAGCTCCAGCAGGAGTTGCTTTGGATGATTGACCACCAGTGTTGCTATAAACTTCGGTATCCATTACCAATACGTTTATGTTTTCGCCACTAGCTAGTACGTGATCTAAGCCACCGAAACCGATGTCATAAGCCCAACCGTCACCACCAAAGATCCAATGTGATTTTTTAACCAAGTATTGTTTCAATGCAAGAATGTCTTTGCATGAAGGACAATCACATTTTTCTGCTAAAACAACAAGTTTGTCACTGATTTTTTTACTTTCTAAAGTACTATCGCGATGATCGATCCATTGTTGGAATAATCCTTTTAACTCATCTGAACAGCAGTTGCAACCAACAATCGCTTCTTCCATAATACGTTGGATGCGTTCGCGCATTTGACGAGTGGCAACTGCCATACCAAATCCAAATTCAGCATTGTCTTCAAATAATGAGTTAGCCCATGCTGGACCATTACCGCTCTTATTGTTTTTGCAATATGGAGTAGCAGGAGCTGAACCACCATAAATTGAAGAACAACCTGTAGCATTCGCAACGGTCATTTGCTCTCCGAATAATTGAGTGATCGTTTTGATGTATGGAGTCTCTCCACAACCAGCACAAGCACCTGAGAACTCGAATAAAGGTTGAGCAAACTGACTGTTTTTAACCGTAGCAGTTTTGTCAATTAAATTGTCTTTGTAAGTAACTTTTTCTTGAGAATAAACCCAGTTGTCAACATGAAACAATTGAGTTTCCAATGGTTGTAGCTTTAACGCTTTGGTTTTAGCAGGACAAACATCCACACAGTTACCACAACCTGTACAATCTAATACAGATACTTGGATACGGAAGTGCAAGCCAGCCATTTCTTTTGGCGCTTTCATGTCGATTGTATTCATGCTTTTTGGAGCATTTTTCAACTCTTCGTCAGTCATAACAACTGGACGGATAGCAGCGTGAGGACAAACCAAAGAACATTGGTTACATTGGATACAGTTGTCCGAAATCCATTGTGGAACACTAACCGCTACACCACGTTTCTCGAATTTAGTTGTTCCAGCTGGGAATGTACCATCTTCGTATCCAAGGAATGCGCTTACAGGAAGATCGTTTCCTCTTTGAGCCACCATTGGTTCCATTACATTTTTGATAAAATCTGGAATATCACGATCGTCTTTTTCTGATTTTAGAACAATGTTAGCCCATTCAGCAGGAACTTCTACTTTAGTAACATTAGCGCCACTATCTACCGCAGAATTGTTCATTTTTACAATTGCTTCCCCTTTGCTTCCATAAGATTTAACGATGAATTTTTTCATTTGCTCAACAGCAAGATCGTAAGGAATTACCCCTGAAATTTTAAAGAATGCAGATTGAAGGATTGTATTAGTACGATTACCAAGACCGATTTCGGCTGCAATTGAAGTTGCATCGATCATGTACATATTGATTTTATTTGTTGCCAAATATTTTTTAACGTTATCTGGTAAGTGGTTTTTTGTCTCTTCAATGCTCCAAGGAGAATTGTAAAGGAAAGTACCGCCTTGTTTTAAACCTCTTAAACAGTCATATTTATGAATGTAAGCAGGAACGTGAACCGCCACAAAGTCAGGAGTTCCAACTAAGTAAGGTGCTTGTATTGGAAGATCCCCAAAACGTAAGTGAGAACAAGTGTAACCACCTGATTTCTTACTGTCGTAATCGAAATATGCTTGACTGTATTTGTCGGTATTGTCCCCAATAATTTTAATTGAGTTCTTGTTCGCACCTACTGTACCATCTGCACCTAAACCGTAAAATTTAGCTTCGAATGTTCCTTTTGGAAGAATAGAAAACTCAGGTAATAATGGAAGTGATTTGAAAGTTACATCATCTACAATACCTAAGGTGAATTGATTTTTTGGCTCAGTTGCTTCTAAGTTTAGGAAAACCGAAACAATTTGAGCAGGAGTAGTATCTTTTGAAGACAATCCGTAACGACCACCAATGATCAACGGTTTTTTGTCACAAGCAATCTCTTTGTTATTTGCAAAAGCTTCTACGATATCTAGATACAATGGATCTCCATTAGCACCAGTTTCTTTGGTTCTGTCTAAAACACAAATGCGTTTTGCAGATTTTGGCATCACAGCCATTAAGTATTTAACTGAGAATGGACGGTAAAGGTGAACAACGATCAATCCTGTTTTTTTACCTTCAGCATTCAATTTGTCTACAACCGTTTTGATGGTTTCTGTAACTGAACCTATGGCAACAATAACATCGGTAGCATCTTTAGCACCATAATAAACAAATGGAGCATATTGGCGACCGGTGATTTTGCTGATATCTTTCATGTAGTTAGCTACAATATCAGGAATTGCATCGTGATATTTGTTTTGAAGCTCACGAGTTTGGAAATAGATATCTGGGTTTTGAGCAGTTCCACGAGTAACAGGATTTTCTGGGTTCAATGCGCTTTCGCGGAATGATCTCAATGCATCCATATCAATCAATTTTGCTACTGCATCTTGATTGGTTACTTCTGCTTTTTGAATTTCGTGAGAAGTACGGAAACCATCAAAGAAATGTAAAAATGGAACACGACCTTTAATTGCTGCAAGGTGAGCAACTGGAGCCAAATCCATGATTTCTTGAACAGAACTAGTTGCCAACATTGCAAAACCAGTTTGACGTGTGCTCATTACATCTGAATGGTCGCCAAAAATTGACAATGCTTGCGCTGCAAGAGCACGAGCAGAAACGTGAAAAACAGCAGGCAATAATTCACCAGCCATTTTGTACATGTTTGGGATCATCAACAATAGTCCTTGCGAAGCAGTGTACGTAGTTGTAAGCGCGCCTGCTTGAAGTGAACCGTGAACAGCACCAGCAGCACCTGCTTCTGATTGCAACTCTACTACTTTTACAATGTCACCAAAAATGTTTTTTCTTTTGTATGATGCCCATTCATCAATGTATTCTGCCATGGTTGAAGATGGTGTGATGGGATAAATAGCGGAAACTTCACTAAACATGTACGCTACATGAGCGGCTGCATAGTTTCCGTCACAGGTTAGAAATTTGCTTTTTTCTGCCATAATGAACGATTTCTTTATATGATTATTTTTAAGTTGTTTATTCTTAGTTGAAAATCAGTGCGAAGTTAGCGAATTTATTGGTATAAAGGTGCTCTTTGTTATATATTTAACGAAAGAATAACACCAAAAAAACAGGCACTCTAAATCCATGATTTGTGCTCATGAGATTTCATCAGTACTTCTGAATTTTTCACCCAAAATCTGTATTTTTTACCTAAAATTTAGACTGAATGTTTAATGCGATTCTTATCGAGATTGGTTATAGATAAGAGTGGTTTTAATTAGACTAATTCTATCTCCAATATGATTTTTGACGATCGCTAATTTCTGCTTTTTTTAAATCGTTCGTTAAATTCGGTTGCTTCAATGATGGTTATTCTTACAGGTATTTTGTAGGATTCAATTTTTTGTTTGCACCATTTTTTGAGTTCTAAGTTGGGGTTTTGTGGAATGATTTCGTTTTTGCTAAGTACAATTTTGCAACTTACATTCATTCCGGTAATGGGGTTTTTTTCGCCATATACCACACAATCGGCAACCCAAGGCAATGACAATATGGTGGATTCTACTTCTGCTGGAAAGACTTTTTGTCCTCCCACATTGATGATGTCACTATCACGTCCCAAAAACTTGATCCAATCACCATCTACGTCTACACGATCGCCGGTGTTGTACCAGCCTTCACTATCAAAAGGAGAGGGAGCGTTTAAATAACCAATAATGGATGATTGAGTGCGGATATAAAAAATTCCATCTACAATTTTGGTTTGATAATCTTCGCCACCAACTTTTAACCAAAGGGAATTGTTTGATTTTGAAACAGTTCTCATCACACCCAACTCTGTAAGTCCGTAAGTTTGTTTGAATGTGGTATTTGGAAACTCTTTGTTCAATCGCAACAATGTCGCCTCGGGCATCGATTCCGTACCATAAGTGATTAAGGATAGTGAGGATAAATCGAATTTTTTGTAAGATTGATTTATAAGTAGAAGATTTAGAAAAGTAGGCGTGGAGGGCAATAAATTAATTTGATGGCGTGCAATTAATTCACAGATATAATCGACACTGCGTTGCTTTGGAAAACAAGCGGTACCACCACAGGAGAGAATATGCAACAGGGTATTAATTCCGCCCCAATGGTCGAATAGTAAAAAGACGATGCTTCGGTAGGGAGTTCTTGGTTTGTTGAATTTCGACAATAAAAAGGTGAAATCGTGCAACGCTGCTTTGGGCGTCCCGGTACTTCCCGATGAGAAGATGATAATGCCTGGATGGGCAGATTCTTTGATGGAATTAAATAGCGAATGGGTTGCCACTTTTCCCGTTTTTAATTGGGTGGGTTCGGGTTGACTGCTGTCGATAAAAAGTTCTATTTCGGCAATCTCCTTTTTTAAATCTATATCTTTATTTTGAACTGAAAGTGGAACGATGATGGCATTTAATTCTGTCAGTGAAAAAAATATTGCCACTGTATTGATGTTGAAATCTCCATATAATCCAACCACCATCGAGGGGAAAACTTGAGTGGATAGTTTGTTGATCCAAAAATCTGTTTGTATTATTAGCTCATCATAGGTATAGGATTGATGATTGCTGTCGATGATCGCAACTTCATGAGGTGTTTTTTTGGCAACAGAACGAAGAAATTGGATATTGCTCATTTAAAAACGTCTATTTCTGACTACATATCTAAAAAATCGGAACCCAATCATAACATGGTTGGCTGAAGTTTTGGCAAATCCAAAGTTCTTTTTCATGATAGAAAATCGCTCTCTCAATGCCCTCGAAATGTTGTTTTTAGACAAGCCATTGTCTAAATATTTTGCTAAAATTAGTCTGGAATTTTCTATTACTTTCGCATTTTTCAACGAAGTTAATATCCAATCGTAATCCGCAGATATTTTGTATTTTGTATTGTAAAATGGAGCCAACGAACGTTTAACCAAAATCGCTTGATGGCACACAACCAATCCGTCGATTAATTTTTTCCAAGTAAGCACTTCTGGCGTCGACAATCTGCGCATTCCAATTTCTAAATCCTCTTCGTTGATGATGATGGTTTCGCCGTAAATAACATCGGGCATTGAACTTTGTTGGGCAATGGTTTCCAACAGCGCAATGGTGTTCTCTTCGTAAATTTTATCACCAGAATTGATAAACCACACATATTCACCTGTGGCTAATTTTAACCCCTTATTCATGGCATCGTAGAGCCCTTTGTCGGGTTCGCTTATCCAATGGGTAATTACGCGAGGATACCGTTTAATAATATCTAAGGTGCCATCGGTAGAGCCACCATCGATAATAATGAATTCGTAATTGGATGATTGTTGGTTGGCAACGCTGAGTATGGTTGCTTCTAAGAACTGCTGGCTGTTGTAAACCACAGTAATAATGCTGACTAATGGGGTGCTTTTCGGCACAGAATCAGGTTCGGAAGGAATGTCGTCCATGTTTGTTTTTAATTGTTTTTGCAAAATTAGCTTATTTTTGAAAACAAAATGTATTTTAACAGACTATTTTTTTTCGTGGATCTTAAATTTCGAAAGGAAAATTTGATTTTGAAGAGAATTTTTGTCCCAAAAACATAAACGATTTACCTCGATGAGCTATTTCTGATTAATGTTTTTGGTTTTGAAATCGGGCAGCCATTGAGTTAATATTTTTTAAACAGTAAGCTCGTACTTGTATAGTTTCACTAAAACCAATAAAATTCAAAGGACTACATAGTTTGTCTCAAAACTCTTTTGTGTAAATAAAAACATCAACGTTGAGGTAATATATTGAATATTATCTCCCGAATACAGCTTTTTATTATAAATACTAACATAGAAATATACAATACGCTAATCAATATTATCGATTTGTTTGTGTGATAGCTTCCACTTATCTTTGTATCATATAAAATTTAAAAAACTAATATGATGGAAAATAGAATGTTATCCGTAGGATCAAAATTCCCCGAATTTGTCAAAACCGCTTGTGTGTCTATAAAAATGGGTAAAGAGTTTTCTGAAATTACAAACAGAGATCATATTCAAGGCGAGAAATGGATGGTTATGTTCTGGTGGCCGATGGATTTTACATTTGTTTGTCCTACCGAAATTGCAGGATTTAATAAAATTGCCGCCGAACTCACTTCCAAAAACACCGTATTGGTGGGTGCTTCTACCGACAGCCATTTTGTACATCTCGCATGGAGAAATAGCCACCCCGATTTAAAAGAGCTCTCTTTTCCAATGTTAGCAGATACTTCAAAATCTCTGGCGGAAGAACTTGGAATTTTGGAAGCAAACACAAAAGTTGCTTACCGTACAACCTACATCGTTGATCCTGATGGAATTATTCGCCACTTAAGTGTGAATGATTTATCTGTCGGAAGAAATATTCAAGAAATTGTTCGCCTTTTGGATGCATTTCAAACCGGTGAACTTACACCTTGCAATTGGGAAAAAGGAGACGAAACGATTAAATGATTTTTATAATCCCTTAAATAATTGAAAAAAAGCAAGAGTGATTGTGAAATTTTAGCCACGAACGCACGAATTAAATACACGTCCGCCTCGGCGGAAAGACGAATTGAATAACCTTTGTCGCGGGTCTCTTTTTGTTGCGGGCTGAAAGCTCAGCTTATTTCAAACCCCAGGCACCCTCTGGGGCTTGAAATGTATAAGATACACCAAAGATTTTGGCGGAAAAATTGTTGCGTAGCAAAACGATTTTTGTGACAAAATTCTGCTATGAACATTGCTATCTCTAATCGACCTTGTTTATCCCGCAAGGCGTGATGTCAAGAGAAAAGTGACACTAAAAACAGCTTTTCGAAGTAAAATAGTTTTATGTTTTTCGACAAGATTTGTGAAAAAATATAAATCATTTACTTCTTAGAGCTATTTCTGATTAAAAGTTAATCACCAACGCGCCTTGTTTGCCCGTTGTATAGTGGTTCAAATGAAGACTGTCGCACTCTTTTACCCATTTTTCTATTTTGTACGAGGAGTTTGAACCATCAAAAGCCCATGTTTTAGCATGAATGGATTGACTGGCTTTTGCCATTTTTAACCTCGGATTGCCAAAAACAATTGCATAATCTACATTTACCTGATTTTGTAAATCTTCCGCTATTTGATGGTTTACCAACGCTATTTTTATCTTTCCAAGGCGGATAAAATTGGATGAGATAAATACTCCATTTTTATCCCAATTGCAGTTTTTGGAGAGCAATAATGTGGTATCGGGCTGAACTCCATCGGTAATTCGTGACGATTTTATTTGAAATGGACAACTATTGGGTGTTTGATAATTGATTGAATCACACAGTGTTATCATCTGATTGGATGTTTTTATATCAATTACGGTCTGCTTGTTTAAGGCGTACACGGTGAGCTTGTTTTCGTGATACTCTTGGTAATTATCAATTAGCAAATGGGCGAAAAACAGAACAGAGATCGCCATCGCCGACCACAATAGTCTCTTATTTTTGTATAACAAGGCTAATATTGAAGCGAAAATAACGCCATACAATAACATCATCGAGGTCCAATTCAAATCGATGTTTGTGGTTCTGGCTCCAGGTAAATCGCTGATAAACACAGTGATAAAGTTCATCGCTTTTATCAGCCAAACCATTACATACGCTAATAAATTAGAGAGCCAGTGCCAAAAGGAGGTTGCCAATACCGCCACGCCGGAGTAAATAACCAGCGATGAGAGAAATACCACCAAAATATTGGACAGAAGGAAATAGTTTGGAAATTGATGAAAATAGAAAATGGAAATGGGCGTAGTGACAATTTGAGCAGCAATAGAAACGGTCGCCAACTGCCAAACCCAATCCACGGCTTTCTTGCGCGGTATCCATAAGTTGTGCAACGGACGTTGAAGCCAAACGATTCCAAAAACCGCTAAATAGGAGAGTTGCAGTCCAATGTTAAAAATAACAAATGGATTGATGAGCAGAATAAAAAATAGCGATGCCAGCAAACTGTGATAGGTATTTACTTTTTGCTTCAATACGTTTCCGATGGCAATAAAAGAGAACATGGTTGCAGATCGCATTACCGACGGCGAGAGTCCCGTAATGGATGCATAGAGCCAGATTAATAGTAAAAGGAGCACTACTTTAACCACTTTTGTCTTTTTCTTTTTGTCTAAAAATCCTAAAAAGAAATTCAAAATCATGTAAATAACACCCACATGCATTCCCGAAACACATAATACATGAGTTACTCCAGCTCCGGAGTAGTGAGTGGACAACTCGGGATCCAGTTTTTCGTCGTAACCTAATAATATGGCGGCTATTACTCCGTACTCTTGACTCTCTATTTGGTATTGGGTGAGAATGTTTAAGAACTTTTCTCTCAGTTGATAGGCCAATTGCATCACACTGTTGCCGTTGTTTTCGCCCATCTTTTTCCAACTCACGCCATTTACAAACGACTGATATCTAATCCCTTTGCGAAATAACGATTGGCGATAATCAAATTCGGATGGGTTTAATGGAAATGGAATCTCTTTGAGGTGGGTTTTGAAAAGAATTTTATCGCCATAATGTAAATTGCTGGCTAGACTATCTTTGGCTAAATAAATCAAACATTTTTCGTCGGTATTATTCAGAACAGCTCCATTTTTATACTGATTAATTTCGCAAGTAATTTTAACAGAACGCTCCTTTTCGGTGGGCGGATCTACAATGGTGGCAATATAACTAAGGGTGTCCGTGGCAGCCAATGAAGGCAGTTGAAATGAATGCTGACGGAATAATCCGGCATACGAAATAGCAATCAATAAAATGGCCGAAAGCAAAAGCGCTCCGCGAAAGTACTGAAATCGGTGCGAAAAAAGAAACCAAAAAATGGATGTAAAAAGCGTTAATAATACTGCTGCAATGCCGAAGATAATTGGATTGAGATGAGGGTAAAAAAAATCAACAAGCAATACCCCTATAATAAAAGGAAGTAAAATTCTTAGT
This sequence comes from Bacteroidales bacterium, assembly GCA_038240835.1. Classification (GTDB taxonomy): domain Bacteria; phylum Bacteroidota; class Bacteroidia; order Bacteroidales; family WCHB1-69; genus JBAXTE01. Next base: position 27,666 of record JBBRGJ010000030.1, read on the forward strand.
AAGGGATATTTTTGCCACATATTTTAGATTTTCAAAAGCAAATGTATGAAAAAATTTATTAATTATCGGTGATTTAAAAATAAACATTCATCGAAAATATTTTAGTGCTATGAATAATGGTGCTACTTAAAATTGTGTGGAAATGCTTAATTAGAATTTAAATACACTGTTGTATTAAAAAAAGAATGCGATTCTTCACTATCGTTACCAATGACAGAATTGTATAACTGTCTAATAAATAAACGATTATGGGTTTTTAGTAAAGTCTCGGCGTGAAACCCTGGATTAGTCTTTTCTTCAAGGTTTGACTAACCTTAATCTTTGATTTAGAAAATTAAAAAACCTTCTGAGTAAAAAAAAACCGCGAAGCCATCACTGCGTAGCTCTAAATCGTCTAAAAAAAAAACTAAAATCGTCTGCGGGATGTACCGAAAAAAAACAAATTGCATTTTTTGATTAGTTTTTAATAGTTGATTGCAATTTGGTATTTTTTCGAGCATCCACGAAAAAAAATGGAATCAAAGATTCCAATTTTTTCGGGACCATGAAGGAGCGAGCGAGCCCTCATAAACAATGGTTTTCAAATACAATTAGCAATTCAGCAAGGGCGTTTACGTCCTAATTTTAAGTCTAGGAGAAAACAATAATCTTTAAAAAAACAACAAAGACTTCAAATTAGCCTACCTTGCTAAAGAATTGCTTATTGCATTTGAAATTTCCAGAAAACATGCATTCGCTCCTTCTTGATTTTTTGAATACTTTTGCATCAAGGCAAAAGTATTAATCAAAAAGAA
>JBBRGJ010000031.1:0-28263 GCA_038240835.1 Bacteroidales bacterium
ATTTTGATGTCTGGCATCTATTTTCTTCATCGCACCCGCCTCGTCTTAACCTCAAAATTATCTGTTTTTCTTAACGCTTTTTTGACAAGGTCGGTCTGAGATAGCAATATTCATAAATTATTTTTTCACTAAAGTAAGTGAGATTCATCCTGTATGTAAACATCTGTAATTTAGTGTGTTAATTGTAATTTCAACAATTAGTTGCGGATTTATGGTAATTGAAATAATATAACACCGAGTTTGGGGTTTTGCAACGGTCTCAGATTATCTGATTTTTCCATTTAATATTACCGTTGCCACTTTGTTATCGCCGAATGAGTATGGCATAAATTCAACACTCGACATTGGAGTGGTGATAAAAACGTTTGCTCTTTTTCCCACGGCAATCGATCCAAGTTCGCGAGAGAGATCCATTGCATATGCACTGTTTAGAGTCACAGCGTTGATGGCTTCCGAAGGGAGCATTTTGTATTTGATACAACCCATTGATAAAATAAGTTGCATGTTGCCAGATGGCGAAGAACCTGGATTGAAATCGCTGGCAAGCGCGACGGGCAGACCACTATCAATCATTTTTCTCACTGGTGCGTATACCATTCCAAGGAAAAAAGCAGCGCCAGGCAATAGAGTGGGCATTGTTTCAGAATTTAATAAACATGCAATCTCTTCATCGCCTGTAAATTCTAAGTGATCCACAGAGAGTGCGTTATATTTAACGCCTACTTGAATTCCACCAGAATAATCGAGTTCGTTGGCATGAATTTTTGCTCGCATGCCATGTTTCATCGCACTCATTAATATCCGTTCTGTATCTTCGGTGGTAAAAAATCCTTTATCGCAAAAAACATCCACAAAATCAGCAAGTTCTTCTGCGGCAACCAGCGGCATCATTTCGTTGATGATTAAATCCACAAATTCTGTCTGCCTTCCTTTATATTCTAATGGAACAGCATGAGCGCCTAAAAAGGTAGATTTTATAGTAAGTGGTGATTTCTCTTTGAGTCGTCGAATCACACGAAGCATTTTTAGTTCATCTTCCACACTTAATCCATATCCGCTTTTGATTTCAACAGCGCCTGTGCCATAGGATGCAATCAGTTCTAGTCTTTGCCAAGCCGAGTCAAATAGTTCCTCTTCAGTGGCTTCGTGCAAACGTTTTGCGGAGTTGATAATTCCTCCTCCTCGCTTTGCAATCTCTTCGTAACTTAATCCTTTTATTTTATCGATGTATTCAATTTCTCTACTGCCCATATATACCAAATGGGTGTGTGAATCGCAGAAAGAGGGAAAAACCATTCTTCCCGAAGCATCTATTTGAGTGGTTGTAGGTTTGATATTCTTCTGATTGAGCGAATCCATCGATCCAAAGGAGTGAATTTTATCGCCTTCGATGTAAAGCCAAGCATTATCGATATTTACAAGGTTTTGCATGGCTTTCCCCGCTCTCAATAAAACAGGTTTGTCTTCGGTTTGAACTAGGGTTTTAATATTCGTGATTAATATACTCATGATTCTATTTTTTTTAGCAAAAGTAATAAAACCCTGATTGTAAATACTAGATATAATGTTATAATTTTGTTATTCATGGCAAAAAATGGAGATTGAATGTTTAGGCAATAATAAAAACATTTATCTTTGGGGAGTAAAAATAAAAAGAAAACAAAGAAAAACAAATAAATCAATTTTAAATGAAAAAAATCAGCACCTTTATTTTGGTACTATTTAGTATCACATTAATCGCCAAGGAAGTTCCTAGAGATGTAGCTGTTAAAGCAGCCACTTTCTATTACAAAGAGCGTTGTATCGCTTTTGGAAAAACACTAGCTATAGAGCCTTCTGTAAAATCCGTTTATGTGGAAAAGAGTGGAAATGTAGCACTTTATTATGTCGTAAATTTTGAACCTAAAGGATTTGTGGTTATTGCTGCAGACGACGCCAGTGTTCCAGTATTAGGATACTCTGTTGATCAATATTTAGACAAAAACAATGCAGCGCCTTCAATGTTAGATTGGTTCACAATCTACGAAGAATCACTAAAAGCCATCATTAAAACTGGCGCTTCTCCTAGCCCTGAGGCAAAAGCGGAGTGGACTAGAATTACCAATCCTGATGCAGTAGTTAGTAATGCTAAATTTGGTGTTCCTGTGGTTGGACCACTTCTTAGCACTACTTGGAATCAAGATCAGTTTTACAACGAACAAGTGCCTTTTGATTCTATGTCGGTGAATGGATACGATTTTCACGTTCCAAACGGTTGTGTTGCTCTGGCAATGTCGCAGGTAATGTTTTATAACAGACACCCAAAAATAGGAAATGGTTCAAAAACATACAACGAAAGCAACTCTTATGGAGATGGTGGAATTGATGAGTATGGAATACTTTCAGCTAATTTTGGAGCAACTACTTACAATTGGGATGCGATGACCGATGTTGTGGGTAATTATAATTTTAGTGTAGCGCAATTGATTTCGCATGCAGGGATTGGTGTTAGCATGGATTATGCGGTGGACGGATCTGGTACTCAAACTGCTTCTGCGGTGTTGGCATTAAAACAATATTTCAGATATACTTCAAGTTTAACGTATAAAGATAAAACTCAATACAACGAAACTACTTGGAAAGCTTTATTTAAAACACAATTAGACGCTCGTCACCCAATGATTAACTCGGGTCGTGCAGCTGATAATTCTGGTGGCCATGCTTTTAACTGTGATGGTTACGACGATCAAGATTATTTCCACTTCAATTTTGGTTGGGGCGGTTATGGGAATGGTTGGTTTCTTTTGACAAACCTAAACCCAACGTCAAACGATTTTAATACTGGCCAACAAGCAGTGATTAATATTTATCCTGACATTGCGCCTGCTGCTTGTCCTGAAAATGCTGTGTTAACAGCACGCAATGGATCCCTTGAAGATGGAAGTCGCTCAGCTAATTACGCAAACAACCTAGATTGTCAATGGCTAATTGCACCAGATGAAGGAACTTCTATTTCTGTAACTTTCTCTAGAATCGCTACTGAATTAGGCGCTGATTCAATTATCTTTTATGCAGGTGAAACCACAGCAAGTCCTGTTGTTGCTTCTTTTTCTGGGACCACTTTGCCTGGTACATTTACAATAGCTAGTCCAAAAGCATTGGTTCGTTTTGTCACCAACGGTTCAGTAGATAATGATGGTTGGTTGTTTAATTACTCTAGCGCAGTGGAAGGCACATACTGTTCATTCATAAAAGTTTATTCTACTGCTACCGGTACTGTTACTGATGGAAGTGATGTGAACAAATATCACAATAATAGTTACTGTAGATGGTTTATTCAACCTTCTGGAGCTGCAAATATTACCTTGACTTTTACAGAATTTGATTTGTCTGTTGATGATCAATTGTATGTTCTTAATCGTGTTAATAGCACCAACCCAAGTTTAATCAGTATATTAACTGGTTCTTCAATGCCCGCAGCTATATATTGCCCTTCTGGCAGATTAGGTCTTACTTTTCAAGCTGATAATAACAATATAGCCAATGGATTCGGCGCAACTTGGACTAGTTCAACTTCTGGTATCAACGAGATTTCGGGAGTCGAAAACATTATGCTTTTCCCTAATCCTGTTACTTCTCAGTTGAATATTGAGATGGCATTGGAAAAAAACTTCCAAGGAACCATCAATATTTTAGACATTAGCGGTAAAGTGGTTTATACTTCAGAAATAAACACTGGTTCTGGCGCTTTTACCCACACTGCTGATGTAAGTGGTTTGTCTAAAGGTTTCTATCTTGTAAACTTTGTTAGCAATAGCGGAGAAAGAATTGCAATGAAATTTAGCAAAAACTAAATCTTCTTAAATATCGTATATGGAAAAAGGCGTTTTTTAAAACGCCTTTTTTTGTGCCAATTATTTATGAATCAACGCGAAATGGGTTGAAACTGATTCTTTTTATTCTGAGCAACGAGGGTCATTTTCAGATCTGAGCACTCTTGGAAATCTTGTTTTTTTCGGAAGTTTTGCGATGAGTTTTGCCATCTATAAAATGCCTCCGATGAATTCCATTTTAAGATGAAAAGAGTGGTGCGAGGGCGGTAATCGCCTACCACGGCTTCTGAGACGGATCCGTCAAAAATCAAAATGCCTCCATAAGGCTCAATTGCAATTAAATACTGATGAAAGAGCTCGTGAAAAGTGGTTCTGTCATATATCTCGGCATCCATCAGTATTAATACTTCATCTTCTTCGGTTATATAGTGATTGTAAATCATAAAAAAGCAATTTTGTTATCGTTCCTCAACAAAAGTAGTAAAGAATTTCTGATATTTGAACAATGGATGGAAAAAACTGATTACCTTTGAAGAAAATTTATAGAACTATAAAAATTTATTTATTATGATTCATTATAAAGAATTAGGGCTTTCAAATTCGAATGAGATATTTGCAAAAGCTGTCAGCGGAGGATACGCAATTCCCGCATTTAACTTCAATAATTTAGAACAACTTCAGGCCATTGTTCAGGCGTGTGTTGAGACAAAATCACCGGTAATTATCCAAGTTTCTAGTGGTGCTCGTAAATATGCAAATCAAACAATGTTGCGTTTTCTAGCGCAAGGTGCTGTTGAATATGCTAAAGAACTAGGTTGTAATATTCCAATTGTACTCCATTTAGATCATGGTGACTCTTTTGAACTTTGCAAATCATGCATCGATTCAGGTTTTTCATCTGTGATGATTGATGGATCACATTTGCCTTACGAAGAAAACATTGCCTTAACTCGCAAAGTAGTTGAATATGCTCATAAATTTGAAGTGAGTGTTGAAGGAGAATTAGGAGTTTTAGCAGGTGTAGAAGATGATGTTTCATCCGAAGTTTCACATTACACTAAACCAGAAGAGGTGATTGATTTTGTAGGAAGAACTGGCGTGGATTCGTTGGCAATTTCTATTGGTACTTCCCACGGTGCTAATAAATTCACCCCCGATCAATGTACTAAAAATGCAGAAGGCGTGCTTATTCCTCCTCCATTACGTTTTGATATTTTAGAAGAAATAGAAAAACAGTTACCCGGTTTCCCAATCGTTCTTCATGGTGCTTCATCGGTACCTGCTGATTTAGTGAAAACAATAAATGCTTTTGGTGGCAACATCAAAAACGCAGTAGGTATTCCCGAAGAACAACTTCGCAAAGCCGCTGCTTCTGCTGTTTGTAAAATCAACATCGATTCTGATGGCCGATTGGCAATGACGGCAGCTGTGAGAAAAGTATTGGTGGAAAATCCTGCCGAATTTGATCCAAGAAAATTCTTAGGACCTGCTAGAGATCAATTAAAATCACTCTATATCCATAAAATTAAAAATGTATTGGGTAGTTTTGATAAAGCATAACTAAATCCTGATATTTGGAATATAAAAAAAAGAAGAGCTGGAAATAGCTCTTTTTTTTTATGAGGTATTTTATGAACTGAAAACTTTTTTACTTCGAAAGTTTTTCTTTTTTAGTGTCACTTTTGCCTTGATGCAAAAGTATTCAAAAAATCAAGAAGGAGCGAATGCAAGTTTTTGGGAAATTTCAAATGCAATAAGCAATTCTTTAGCAAGGTAGGCTAATTTGAAGTCTTTGTTGTTCTCTAAAAGATTATTGCTTTCTCCTAGACTTAAAATTAGGACGCTTGTCACCCGAAAAAGGGTGATAAACGCCCTTGCTGAATTGCTAATTGTATTTGAAAACTATTGTTTATGAGGGCTCGCTCGCTCCTTCAGGTCCCACGCGCAGATGATTGAGCTATTTTTGAAGATGTAGGGCTACGCAGTGATGGCTTACGCATGTTTCTCTTTTTTAGTGTCATTTTTGTCTTGACATCCCGCCTTATGGGATAAAATCCAGTAACCAATTTCAAGTCCCGTAGGGACGTAATGTCGGTAAAACACATATCTGACAAAAAAAACAGAGTGCCGTTAGGCGATGCAGAGCGATGTGCTGAGCCAGTCGAAACGAGCCCTCCAATGCAGGATAAATTTATCCAACAATGGTGGACTTGTCGAACTGCACGTAACCTGTTAACATCCTGTAATTTGTGTTTTAAAAGGATTGCGTCTCTAAGCGACTCGTTTTTAAATAAACTATTCTTTTACCGATATTTTGTCCCTTAGGACAATTCACCCACTCCGCTAATCACCTCCGCGACAAAGATTACTCAATTGGTTTTGCTCTCTTTTTATTCACATTAAATTCGTGCATTGGCTTCGCCGAAGGCATCCCACAATTTTAGAAGAAAAAGAGAAGACTGAGTCGCTTCATCGCTCCGTTGATATGTATTGGGTAGTTTTGAAAAGCATAATCCTAAAGAATGTCCTTTAGAGAATTAATAGAGTTCTATCGCTGTTTTAATTGGGCGATAATCATTCCCGATAGCATTAATCCACAACCAATCATTGCATTCATGGAGAGTGTTTCGTTTAAAATCAGCCATCCGCCAATTACGGCAAACAGTGATTCTAGGCTTAAAATAATGGCTGAATAGGTTGGATGTGCATGCTTTTGTACCACTACTTGCAGCGTGTAAGCAACTCCTACCGATAATAATCCGCCGTATAAAATTGGAATGGTGGCTTCGATAATTTGGCTAAATATTACCTCTTCAATGGCAAAAGCAACCATGAAACTCAATACGGAACAGACGGCAAATTGGTATTGTGCCAGAACCACTGAGTTCATTTTTGGCGAGAGATAACTGGTCAATAATACATGAATGGCCCAAATTACAGCGCTAACCATGGTAATTGCATCGCCCATTGAGAGCGTGCCCATGTCGGCGACACTGAGCATATACAAGCCAATGGTGGACAAAACAACCGCAATCCATAAAAAGAAAGATGTTTTGTGCTTGAATAAAAATCCCATCATGGCCACAAATACAACATACAAACCGGTGATAAATCCCGATTTCCCAGCTGTCGTATATTGCAAAGCAACTTGTTGCATGGATGCTGCCGTAAATAAGACAATCCCTAATATTAGTCCACCATATCGCTTTTGCCAGCCAAATTGGCTTGTATTTTCTTCCTTTTTGTGCCTATTTTTATGTTTAAAATAATAAATTATAGGAAACAGTGATAGGGTGCCAATGGCAAATCGAACTGCGTTGTAGGTAAATGGTCCCACATATTCCATCCCGATTTGCTGTGCCACAAAAGCAAACCCCCAAATCATGGCCGTAAGTATTAGGAGTAAGTTAGTAGAAGCGCTGTGTGTTTTTGTACTCATGTTGCCCGATAAAATGAAGTGTCTGATAGAAAACAAAAATGTGGACGTTTTCTAGCAAAAAATGTAGTTCTGTTTTTGAAATTGTGTGCAAATTTATGCAAAAATCAACCAACGACCAAAATATTGAATGTGTGAAGAATATACATATCTTTGCAAAAAATTATTTCTGGATGAAGAAAATAGCTTTATTGTCCTTATTGATAATCACCATGTCAGCGATTTTTGCGTTGGATATTGATGCGGATATTTTAAGAAAAGTAAATACAGAACGGATTAAATCCTTGGATGTTTTTTTTATTGCCCTTAGTTTTACGGCAGAGTACTTATACCTGTTTATTCCGCTAGGAATTATACTTTGGGGAGTAGTCAAGAAAAACAATATAATCAGAAATAAAGGATATTTTGTTTTTATAATACTGATAATCAATAGTTTAATTTCTTTTGCCTTGAAAAACTCTTTCGATCGAGTCAGACCTTTTGCTGCGTATGATTTTGTAGAAAAAATTTCGGTAGGAGGGAGCTCCTCTTTTCCATCGGGTCACACCATGAGCGCTATTACATTGGCTTTTGCGGTTAGTTTGATGTTTAAAAATAGATATTTACAAATTTTTCTCTTTGCGTGGGCTATTCTTGTAGGGTACTCTCGAATGCATTGTGGAGTACATTATTTTACCGATGTATTGGCTGGAGCATTCGTCGGGTTGATTGCTACTTATGGCTTTTACCTTCTGTTTAAGAAAAATAAATGGCTGATTTAATAGGGATCTGATTTTTTTTTATTAAATAGTTTTGAAAATAATATTATTTTACATAATTTAGCATGATAAAACATGGCGATTATGAACAAAACTCTCCAATCTGAATCATGGGGCTCTCGAATTGGGTTAATATTAGCAATGGCAGGAAATGCTGTTGGATTTGGTAATTTTCTGCGTTTTCCGGTGCAAGCCATCAACAATGGCGGCGGAGCTTTTATCATCCCATATTTAATCTCTTTTTTACTTTTAGGAATTCCATTACTACTTATAGAGTGGTCTACTGGTAGATTTGGTGGGGCTTTGGGACACCATTCTACTCCTTTTATTTTGGATAAAATGGGGCGGAAAAAGATGTGGAAATATGTCGGTGTTTTTGGCATTTTCTCAAACTTAGTCATTGCTGCTTACTATTGTTATTTAGAAAGTTGGACCATTGCGTATATCTGGCACTCTGTTATTAGCACCTTCAAAGGGATGTCGCAGGGGGAAGTCTCTTCTTTCTTCGACTCTTATTTAGATGTTGCCCACTCCACCTCGGGAGTTCCATTCGAAGCAATCGTTTTTTACCTATTGTGTTTGTCGCTGAATGTTTGGATATTGAGCAAAGGGCTGAGTGGCGGAATCGAAAAAGCAGCGAAAATAGGGATGCCATTGCTGATCTTATTTGGTGTTTTTTTAGCCATCAAAGGAACTATGATTACAGCCGGCGAAAACAATGCAATCAACGATGGATTTGTTGGATTAAGTTTTTTATGGACGCCAAATTATAGCTCTTTAATGGACCCAAAAGTTTGGTTTGCTGCGGCTGGCCAGATATTTTTCACGCTCTCTGTGGGCATGGGAACTATTCAATGTTACGCTTCCTACATGAAAAAGAAAGATGACATTGTTCTGAATTCACTGTCGGCTGGGTTTATGAACGAATTTGTAGAAATTGTGCTTGGAGGAACCATCATCACTTCCATTGCCATTGGTTATTTGGGTGTAGATAAAGTGACAGAACTTGTGAAAATGGGAGGACTTGGACTTGGGTTCAGAACCATGCCATTCTTGTTCCAACAGTGGGGCGATTTGATGGCTATTTTTGCGGGCGTTGCTTTTTTTGGACTTCTATTTTTTGCGGGCGTCACCTCCTCGTTGGCCATGGGAACTCCTGTGATGGGATTTTTTCAAGATGAGTATGGCTGGTCGAGAAAAAAAGCAGCAAGAGCATTTGGTTTTATTATTTTAGCCTTAGGATTGCCCACGGTTTTATTTTTCCAAAAAGGAGTTTTTGACGAGTACGATTATTGGGGCGGAACAGTCGCTCTGTTCACATTTGCCATGCTCGAGACCATTTTGTTTGCTTGGTTCTTTGGCATGAAACGCGGATGGAAAGAGATTAATTATGCCGCTGATCTGAAAATGCCTGGTATTTACAAATACATCATCAAATATATTACTCCCGTTTTACTCATTGTTATTTTTATCGGTGCTATGGTTAGTCCCAAAGATAATGATTGGTCAAAAATTAGTTTTTCGGGCTGGGAATTGGACAAAGAGTCGGTGATTGGGAAAATTCGTCACAATGAGATTGGTCCAAACAGTGCTTATTTTGCATCTGCTTTTTACTCCGAAAATGAAGGCGTTTATCAAGGAATTGAGATTAAAAACGAACGGAATTATCTTGTAATCAATCAGAAGATTAAAGGCGTTAATAAAACAAATTTTATAGAATTCCCTTCCAAAGGAGAATTAAAGGTGCAGCCTGGAGAATTAATCAGTGTGGGCGATGTGTTGTACGAAGGTTCAGTGGTCAACAATGTTTTCTACACCGACTTATCGCGATTGCTCTTGCTCCTGACCTTTGTCGGGTTTTCTGTGCTTGTGTATATTGCTTCAAAGAAACGTAAAAAATCACAATTAAAAAAACATACAGATGAATAGCGAAGCACTAATATGGATGTTAACTATTCAGACAATAGTGACATCTTTTGCAGGATATTTCTTTTTTAAAGTACTGTTTGTGAAGCCAAAACCTGTTGTAGAGGATGATGAAGATGATGCAGAAGATTAAAGACTTTTTTGATTTTGGCAATTCTGAGTTCAAAGGGGTGGTTTTTCTAATTGCTCTTCTTGCTCTTCTGGTGGGTGTGAACTTTTTTGTCTCCAGACTTTCCAAGAGCGACAGTTCTTCCGATGGCGCATTTGTGAAGGAGATTACTGCTTTTGAAGTCCGCCAGCAGCAACTGATGAATTCTATCGACAATGCTAAAGGGAAATGGAATAAAAAGGGTTACGACGAGGTCTCTTTTTTTAATGTCGATAAATCAATTGCGAAGAACGAGTTGACTCCTTTTCCCTTTAACCCAAATCAATTATCCGAAGAGCTGTGGAAAGAGATTGGGCTTACCGATAAACAGATAAAATCGATTAAAAACTATGAAGCAAAGGGTGGAAAGTTTAAATCCAAAGAGGATTTTAAAAAGATGTTCACCATTTCGCCCGATGAGTATGCAATATTAGCTCCTTTTATTACGATTCCAGTGGATACAAGTTATAAATCAATGCCCAAAAAGATTAAGTTTGCCAATGTTAAAGTGGAGATAAATAGTGTAGATTCGTTTGATCTTCAAAAGATTCCTGGCATCGGTTCTGCGCTTGCGCGAAGAATTGTCAACCAACGGGAGAAATTGGGTGGATTTTATTCCCTCAATCAGTTGGAAGAGATTTATGGAATTGATAGCGCTCGGTTTGAGAAAATTACTCCTTATTTCACCATCGATAAATCTAAAGTTAAATTATTGAATATCAATACTGCGGAGGTGAAAGACTTGCTCAAACATCCGTATTTAGACCTCTATATGTCCAAATCGATTGTGGTTCATCGGAAGAAAATTGGCAGTTACAAGTCGGTTACCCAAATAAAAGATGCCGGACTTATTTACGATGAACTTTATCAAAAGCTAATACCATACTTAACATTATAAAAAAATGATCATGAAAAGAGACCATTTTCTTTGTTTCCAAAAAACACTTCCATTACTTCTTCTCGCACTTCTCTTTTCGTTGAGTTGTGTGTTTTCAGAAGCACAAACATCGCTTCAAAAGAATCAAATTGACACACTGATAAGGCAAGCTGAATCGCTGAGAGACAAGGATGCTTTAAAATCAAAAATACTAACCGAAGAGGCTTACCAGAAGTCGGTTAAACTGCAATATGATTTAGGAATTGCGTTTGCTTTAAAAAATAGAGCGACACTGTATTTGTTTGAATCTAATGCAAAATTGGCAATTCAAAATTATAGAGAGGCGATAGTTTTTTTCGAAAAAGAAAACTACTTCAGAGGAATGTCCGATTGCACCAGCAACATTGCTTTGTGCTATTCGCAAAATAGTAAATTTGACAGCGCTATGATCTATTATCAGAAAAATTTAGCCATGGAACAGTGGATGGATAACAAAGTGGGAATAGCCCAAACATACGAAAATATGGGAATTCTTTATTATTATCAAGGATATTCGCGCAAAGCCTTAGATCACTTTCTGAAAGCAGCCACAACGTTTTATAAAGCAGGAAATTTCAAACTGCTGAATACGACTATTGTAAGCATTAGCTCCATCATTAGCGATTTAGGATATGATGAAGTTTCGATAAGACTTCATAATACAGCTCTTTTTCTGGCCAAACATTTTGAAAATATTCGACTAATGGGCAAATGTTACAACAATATTGGGTTTTCGTACTATAATATTGGAGAATATTGCAAAGCGTTGGAGTATTTGACGTATGCGTTAGAAATAAAAGAGCAGTTGAACGAACGAGAAAGCATCATGATTACGATGGGTGTAATTGGTGGTGTTTACAAAGCGCAGCAGCGTTTTGATTTGTCTAACCAAATGTATACCAACGTTATAAAGATAGCAGAAGAACTCGACGATCAGCGCCAAACTGGAATTGGGCTGACTTATATCGGCGAAAATCTACGACTTCAAGGTCAATACCAAAAAGCGATTAACTACTATTTACGAAGCATCGAAGTGTTATTGCCTATGGGCGCTCTCAACGAATTGCAAGAGAACGAACAGTTATTAACCATTGCTTATTATCAACTTGGCGACTATAAAAGTTCTGAAAAACATCACCAAGAGTATCTTCGTTACGAGAAAGAAAGTGAATCTATGTATTGATAAACATCGATTTACTCCATGTAGGTAAACAATTGGAATCCTAATCCGCCTGAAATCATAAATTCATCTATTTCTCAAATAATATCTAATTTCGGCGAATAACTTTCCGTTTATCAAAGATTACAGTTAAATTTGTAACCTAAAATTTTTTATCAAATATAAACAATAAAACAACATTATAACCTTATGAAAAGAAATTTAAGTTTATTATTTATAATTACGATGGTTGGTATTTCCACGCTATTTGCGCAGAAATACAACTACGAAACGGTCCCAAATGATCCTTTAAAAACAAGGATTTATACTTTAGCCAATGGGTTAAAGGTGTTTATTTCGGAGAGCAAAGAGGCGCCTCGTGTTCAAACATACGTGGGTGTGCGTGCAGGGAGTAAAAACGATCCAGCTGAAACTACAGGTTTGGCTCACTATTTTGAGCACATGATGTTTAAAGGAACTCCAAATTTCGGAACTTCTGATTGGGCGAAAGAAAAACCCATGATTGAAGCCATTGAAGAGCTTTTTGAAGTTTATCGAAACGAAAAAGACGATACGAAACGTGCTGTTATTTACAAAAAGATCGACAGTTTATCCTACGAAGCCTCCAAATTAGCGATTCCAAACGAATACGATAAGATGATGAAAGCCATTGGTTCACAAGGAACGAATGCTGGTACTTCTAATGATTACACCGTTTACATCGAAAATATTCCATCCAATCAACTTCGCAATTGGGCAATTATTCAAGCAGACAGATTTGGAAATAATGTCTTGCGCTTATTTCATACTGAGTTAGAAACTGTGTACGAAGAGAAAAACATGTCGCTTACCAACGATGGAAGAAAAGCCAACGATGCAATGTTTAAAGCACTTTTTCCGAACCATCCTTACGGAAAACAAACAACTTTGGGAGAGCAAGAGCATTTAAAAAATCCATCGATGAAAAACATCCGTGCGTTTTTTGCTAAATATTATGTGCCCAATAATATGGCCGTTACCATTGTTGGCGATGTTGATCCCGACGAAGCCATCAAAATAATTGATGAAACATTTGGGAAATTAAAACCCACCGATGTTCCTGTGTTTACCTATACCAAAGAGGCTCCGATTACAACACCTATTATCCGCGAAGTGATTGGTTTAGATGCTGAAAATATGCGCATTGCGTACCGTTTTGATGGTGCATCGAGCAAAGATGCTATCATGATTACACTCATTGATGAGATTATGTCTAATGGAAAAGCTGGTTTAATAGATATCGACATCAACCAAAAACAAATTGCTCTAAATGCAGGTTCGTCAGCCTATGTTTTAAACGATTACTCTTCGCTTATTTTTTCTGCCAAACCGAAAGAGGGACAGACGTTGGAAGAGTTAAAAGCACTTTTGTTAAAGGAAGTAGATAAATTGAAAAGAGGAGAGTTTGCGGATTGGTTAACCGATGCGGCGATTGCTAATTTTAAATTGCGTAAAATCAAACAATTAGAGACGATTCAGGGAAAAGGAATGGCGTTGAATTCAGCGTATCTAAAATGTGTTTCATGGAAAGATGAAGTTGCTTGGTTGGATGAAATTCAGAAAATAACCAAGAAAGACATTGTTGATTTTGCCAATAAAAACTTGAATGATAACTATGTGGTCATCAATAAACGTCAAGGAACTCCTGCGGAAGTTGAAAAAGTATCTAAACCTAAAATTACTCCGATTGTAATTAATCGTAATGCTGAATCGGATTTCTTTAAGAAAATAAAAGCCGCAAAAATCACCGAGATAGAGCCTGTGTTTGTCGATTTTGATAAAGATGTAGTGAAAATGACTTCTAAGAGTAATGTGGAGATTTTATATAATCAAAATGTTGAAAATAATACTTTTAACCTCTACTATTACTTCAAAATTGGCACATTGCACGATAAGAACTTAAAATTTGCCTCCTCTTATCTTCCTCTTTTAGGAACCTCTAAAATGTCGGCAGAAGCGATTCAGGCAGAATTTTACAAACTTGCTTGCAACTTCGGAGTATCCGCCAACGACGATGAAACGTACATCACGATTTCGGGGTTAAACGAAAATATGATAAAAGCTATAAAATTGACAGAATTGGTGCTTTCTGATATGCAACCGAACAAAGAAGCGTTGGCTAATTTGATTGATGATATGAATAAAGAGCGTAAAAATGCGAAACTTAACCAGCAACAAAATTTCAACAAGTTATTAAGTTACGCTACGTATGGACCAAATTCTCCTGCAAAATACATCCATTCCGATTCAGAGCTTAAAGCACTTACGCCAGAGATATTAATCGCTGCTGTTAAAAATTTGATGACCTATCAGCACTCTGTTTTGTATTACGGACCCGAAAAACCAGAAGCGCTTAAAACCATTGTAAATACCTATCATACAGTGATGAGAACGTTGAAAAAACCAAAAACTATTTCGAGTTTTATTCCAGAGAATACCGACAAAAACAGAGTCTTTTTCGTGCACTACGATGCCAAACAATCGTATGTTCAGCAAGTAATAAAAAGTATTCCTTACAATGCTGATTTAACTTCAACCATTGCTTTATTTAATAGCTATTTTGGTGGAAGCATGAATGCAATTGTTTTTCAGGAGCTTAGAGAAAAACGCTCGTTGGCTTATACTGCAAGAGCTACCTTCCAATCGCCAAACGATCCCAAAGAGTTTTACATCAACAATGCTTTTATCGCAACGCAAAACGATAAAGTGATAGATGCATTGGATGCTTACAACGAACTTTACAATAGTGTTCCTGAGAGTGAACTTTCGTTCAATTTATCCAAAGAGGTTATTTTAAACAAAATAAGAACCGAAAGAATTGCTAAAATGAATATCATTTGGACTTATTTAACGGCTCAAAAAATGGGATATACTTCGGATAGTCGTAAAGAGTTGTTCCAAAAAATTCCAACAATGACGTTGAAAAATGTGGTAAACTTTGCCAATAAATATTTAAAGGATAAAACCAAAACGTATTTAATTCTTGGCAACGAAAAAGACTTCGATTTTAAAGCATTGTCAAAATTTGGCGAAGTGATTAAGTTGACCCAAGAGGATATTTTTGGCTATTAATAATTTGATGAATATTACTTCTTAATCCACCGAAGTGATAGCCCCAAAAAAAGCCGCAACAAATTAAATTGTTGCGGCTTTTTATATGCGTACTAAAAGTTTTATTTTAGAAGAGCGAGTGTCTCTTTAATTCTTCTAATTGCTTCCACCAATGTTTCGGTAGCAGCAGCATAAGAGAAACGAATACAATCTGGGTCGCCAAAAGCATCTCCTGGCACTAAAGCCACGTGCGCTTCGTGAAGCAAATACATGCACAAATCGGTGCTGTTGTTAATTGTATATTTGCCATGCGATTTGCCAAAGAAACTTTTTATCTCTGGGAAAAAGTAGAATGCACCTTGTGGTAAGTTTACATTTAATCCTGGAACTTCTTTGAGTAATTTAAACATAATATCTCTACGTTCTTTAAACGTATTTTTCATCGTCAAGATATACTCATCATTTGCAGGCTCAATTTCCATAGCAGTAATGGTAGCACGTTGGGCAATAGAGCAGGTAGCGGAAGTAATTTGACCTTGAATTTTATCACAAGCTTTTGCAATTGGAAGAGCAGAAGCAATGTATCCAATTCTCCAACCAGTCATTGCAAAACCTTTAGCTACACCATTTACAACAATTACTTGATCTTTGATATAGTCGAATTGTCCGATGCTTTCGTGTTTGCCTTCAAAATTGATGTGCTCATAAATTTCATCAGACATCACCAACACGTGTGGATGTTTTTCTATTACTTTAGCAATTGCTTCAAGTTCGGATTTAGAATAGAACATTCCAGTAGGATTGGAAGGACTGCTGAACATAATCATTTTGGTTTTTGGCGTGATTGCGTCTTCCAATTGTTTAGCAGTTACTTTAAAGTTGTTTTCGATGGTACAACGAATGTAAACAGGAGTTCCTTCGGCAAGTTTTACAATCTCTTTGTACGAAACCCAATAAGGAGTAGGGATGATGATTTCATCACCTGGGTTGATTACGGCAAGTGCTAAGTTCGCAATGGATTGTTTTGCACCTGTAGAAACGACAATTTGCTCAGGAGTGTACGTTAGATTGTTGTCTCTTTTTAATTTTTTGCAAATAGCTTGACGTAAATCTAAATAACCTGGAACCGGAGGATAGTGTGTGAAGTTGTCGTCAATGGCTTTTTTGCCAGCTTCTTTCACAATTTCGGGGGTGTTAAAATCAGGTTCGCCGATGCTTAAACTGATTACGTCAATCCCTTGACTTTTCATTTCTCTAGCAATACGGGTCATGGCTAACGTCTCTGACTCCGCCATGGTGATTACTCTTTGTGATAAAAATTCCATAATATATTTATTTTTTGATATTAATCTTCTTTATCTTGACAAAATTAGTAAAATATATCAGCATTCTAGCTATTTGCTTAAACTATTTTACGAAAACTCTTTAATGGGGAAAGAAAGAAGTGACAGAGTGACGAGTGACGCGCGAAGCGACGATGGAGGAAAGTAACGGGGTGACGGAGTGACGAGTGACGCGCAAAGCGACGATGGAGGAAAGTGACGAAGAGACCTCGAAGCGAGACTCATGCGAAGCTAGTCGAGTTTCGCTCCGTCACTCGTCACTCGTTACCCGTCACTCCTTCAGTCGAGCTTTCGTAGATCCACGAATTTTGAAAAAATTTGGGACGCTCCGTTACCCCGTCACCTCTTTTTTATACAGCTTCGCACCGTAACCTCTTCAGACGCGCTTGCGCTGTCAACTGTTAACTGATAACTGATCACTGTTAACTGATGACTGAAAAAAAAACCAACCCTATCCATTTAGCAATTAACCACAACGGGGATACCGTTTCTCCCAATTTAAAGACTTGATAAGATAAAATAAATTAGACTAACTATTTGGTAATTAGTTGATTTTGTTGCTTGTTAGGATGATAAATGTGTTATTAACATTACTTTACTGTTAAAATAGAAATATGGATGCTCAAAAAAATAAAAAAAATGATTAGTTTTGTAAAACGAAAAAATAAACAATAAAATATAACACAAAATGCAAAAGCTTTTATTACTAGGGGATGAGGCAATCGCTCAAGCTGCACTGGATGCAGGTATTTCGGGCGTATACGCTTACCCAGGAACTCCTTCAACAGAGATTACAGAATATATTCAACATTCAAAAGTTGCCATCGAACGCAATGTACACCGGACTTGGTCTACCAACGAGAAAACTTCTTTGGAATGCGCCATCGGGATGTCTTATGCTGGGAAACGTGCACTTGTTTGTATGAAACACGTAGGATTAAACGTGGCAGCAGATCCATTTATGAACTGTGCAATTACTGGCGCTAACGGCGGTTTGGTGATTGTAGTTGCCGATGATCCATCGATGCACTCATCACAAGATGAACAAGATTCACGTTATTTTGGAAAATTTGCGTTGATGCCAATTTTTGAGCCATCAAACCAACAAGAAGCGTATGATATGACAAGATATGCTTTTGAATATTCCGAAAAATTCAGTATTCCAGTTCTTCTTCGTGTTACCACACGTATGGCTCACTCTCGTTCGGGCGTTAAAACAGCTGAATCAAGAGCAGAAAACGATGTTTTACTTCACAAAAATTTACGTCAATTTATCCTTTTACCAGCTATTGCAAGGGTTCAATATCAAGAATTGATCAACAAGCAAGTGTTGTTTGAAGAAGATGCAGAGAAATCTGGTTTTAACAAAATGATAGAAGGTAAAGATAAATCAATGGGCATTATTGCTTGTGGATTGGCTTACAACTATTTAATGGAAAACTATCCTGACAGAAACTGTCCTTACCCAATTGTAAAAATCACTCAATATCCGTTACCACGCAAAATGATTGCATCGCTTTACAATAGCTGCGATTCTATTTTGGTGATGGAAGAGGGTTATCCAATTGTTGAAGAGTTGATTAGAGGAGTAATGGATAACGGTAAAAAAATAATGGGTCGTTTGGATGGCGTTTTACCTCGTACTGGTGAATTAGACCCTAACGTAGTTGCAGTAGCTTTAGGAATGGAGGACCAACATGGTGATCCAATTCCAGAAATTGTAAAACAAAGACCACCAGCACTTTGCACAGGATGTTCACACATCGACTCGTACAAAGCTTTGGGTGAAGCAATTTCCAAATATAGTCCAGGTAGAGTTTTTGCGGACATAGGATGTTACACATTGGGTGCACTTGCTCCTTACAATGCAATTAATTCATGTGTGGACATGGGCGCTTCTATTACTATGGCAAAAGGTGCTGCGGATGCAGGATTTACTCCAGCGGTAGCAGTTATCGGTGATTCAACATTTACCCATTCTGGAATGACTTCACTTTTGGATGCAATTGTTGATAAAAGTCCTATTACCGTATTGATTTTGGATAACTCAACAGCAGGAATGACTGGTGGACAAGATTCTAATGCTTATGGTCGTGCAAAAAATATTTGCATCGGTTTGGGCGTAGAAGAAGATCATATTCATATTCTAAAACCACTTCCAAAACAACATGCTGAAAACACGGCAATTATTGCAAAAGAGCTTGAATATCAAGGAGTTTCTGTGATTATTCCAACTCGTGAGTGCATTCAAACACTCAACCGTAGAATGCGTGCAAAATTTAAAGTTAAAGAAAACTAGTCATTGTCGGATAAGTAGGAGTGAGGGACGAACGGTTCCGAATAATCTATGAATCAATAAATAAAAAAACAAAGAAATGAAAATAGATATTATATTAGCAGGTGTTGGCGGTCAAGGGATTCTTTCTATTGCATCTACCATTGGTTTTGCAGCTGTAAACACTGGATTATTTTTAAAACAAGCGGAAGTTCACGGAATGAGTCAACGTGGAGGTGATGTGCAATCAAACTTGCGCTTGTCTAGCAACGACATCGCTTCTGATTTAATTCCTAAGGGAAAAGCAGATTTAATTATCTCTGTGGAACCAATGGAAGCGTTACGTTATTTGCCAATGTTAAACAAAGATGGTTGGGTAATTACAAACACAACTCCATTTATCAATATTCCAAATTATGGCGGTGTTGATAATGTATTGGCTGAAATCAATAAACTTCCTCGCAAAATTGCCATTGATGCAGATACCATTGCTAGAGAATTAGGATCTCCTCGTTCGGCAAATATGGTTATTCTAGGCGCTGCTGCTCCATTTTTAGACATGGATTACAAAAGTTTAGAAAATGCAATCATCACAATGTTCTCCCGCAAAGGTCAAGAAGTTGTGGACATAAACATTGCTTGTTTGAGAGCAGGTCGTGATTTTGCTGAAGCAAACAAATAGTAATTGCAAGAAAGAAAACGTCAACTTTTTCCGTAAAGGGATGAATTGGCTTTTATACTTGCAACAAGTTAAAAAAAAGACCGACTTTTGAAGTTGGTCTTTTTTTATATAGGATATTTCGTTCCTTTTTATTACTATTGCAATTGAATTGAAAAATTACAGACTAACAATTATCAAATGAAACCTATAAAATCATTAGAACCTCTCGCAAAATGGCTCCTCAGAATTGGAGTATTGTTATTTGTGGTGACACATTATTGGGATGTTTTCAAAAAGTTTGAAATCCACAGCATCCATAATTTGTTGATTTTGCTCTTTTTTCTTTTTGGAGCCCTCCTTTTTGTCGGCGGTTTTCGTAAAAATGGCGCATTAACTGTGATCTCAGGACTCTTAGTTTTCGGCATATCATCCTATTTTATCATCAGAGGATTTGCAGGCGTATTCGATCGAGATTTGTTGCTTTTCATCTTCCCAGCCTCCACCGGACTCTTTTTCTGCGCCAAAGGAAACGCTTAGTGACTTTTTAGAAGAAGAAGTGACGGAGTGACGAGTAACGAGTGACGCGCGAAGCGACGATGCGCAAGCGAGCGCAAGGAAAGTGACGGAGTGACGAGTGACGAGTGACGCGCAAAGCGACGATGCGCAAGCGAGTCCAAGCGCGAAGCGAGACTCTTGCGAAGCGATTCGAGCTTCGCTCCGTCACCCCGTTACTCCGTTACCCCGTTACCTCTTCAGCCGCGCTTGCGCTGATAACTGATCACTGTTAACTGTTAACTGATTCCCCCCTTTCGACTTTACGAACTTTAAAAACTTTCGCCTAACTATGATATATATTACCCACTCTTTCTCTAATTTTTAGATATTTACTAAAATTCATGGTGGTAGGTATTGTTTATCTTCATATTTTTGCAAAAATAAAAAACAACATGATGGAATCTTACTTTTCAAAATTTAGAAGCCAGATTATTGGCGATGATCTTACCATTGTTACACCTTACGGCAAGAAAAAAGTAATTTATGCCGATTGGGTTGCCAGTGGTAGATTACACCAAGGAATTGAAGAAAAAATGGTGAAAGATTTTGGACCATTCGTAGCGAATACCCACACAGAGACTTCTGAAACAGGAGTAATGATGACATTATCGTATCACAGGGCGCAGGATTTGATAAAAAAGCATGTAAATGCGAATCAAGATGATGTAATTATTTTGTCTGGTTTCGGGATGACCTCTGTGATTAACAAAATGCAACGGATGATTGGACTTCGTTCATGCGGATTGGTAAATCATCACACTTGTTTGAAAGAACAAATTGGAAGCGAAAAACCAGTTGTTTTTATTACCCACATGGAGCACCATTCCAATCAAACCTCTTGGTTGGAGACTTCTGCAGATGTAGTAGTTCTTAATCCCGATAAAGATTTATTAGTAGATCCTCAAGAGTTGAGAAAACAACTTAAAAAATATAAAGATAGAGCGTTGAAAATTGGCTCCTTTTCCGGTTGCTCAAATGTTACAGGAATTGAAACTCCGTATTGCGAGTTGGCTAAAATCATGCATGAGTACAATGGTTATTGTTTCATCGATTTTGCAGCTTCTGCTCCTTATGTGGACATGGATATGCACCCTGCCAATGATCCAGATGCATATTTAGATGGAATTTTCTTCTCTCCTCATAAATTTTTAGGTGGCCCAGGAACTTCTGGAGTCATGATTTTTAGCAGCAAATTGTATCACAGCATGACCCCCGATCAACCGGGTGGCGGTACTGTGGATTGGACCAATCCTTGGGGAGAGTATAAATATTCTGACAACATTGAAACTCGTGAAGATGGCGGAACTCCAGGTTTTTTGCAAGCAATAAGAACAGCTTTGTGTATAGAACTGAAAAATAAAATGGGTGCTGAAAACATCCAAAAAAGAGAACAAGAACTCGTGGATATCTGTTTCGAAAAGATGACTAAAATTCCTAATTTGCACATCCTTGCCGATAATGTGAAACATCGTTTGGGGATTGTCTCTTTCTATTTTGATAATATTCACTTTAATTTGGTGGTGAAACTGTTGAGCGATCGTTTTGGGATTCAAATGCGTGGTGGTTGCGCGTGCGCCGGTACTTATGGTCACTTTCTTTTAGATGTTTCGTATGAACAATCGAGAGAGATTACCCAGTTAATCAACAGTGGCGATTTATCACTAAAACCAGGTTGGATCAGACTTTCACTTCACCCAACCATGTCCAATGAAGAGTTGGAGTACATTATAGATGCACTCCAACAAATTGGAAAATATCACCAAAAATGGTCCATCGACTATATTTATAACAAACACACAAACGAGTTCACCCACGAAACCCGACCACTTAGCTTTTATAATGATGTTTTAGACCGATGGTTTACACTCTAATTATTGGTCTCCTATAATATAATTGTAGATTGAACGCCTTAATAAAAAAGACTGCGTTAGCCTCTGCTACCTCTGCGTTTATTCTTCCTCTGCGTCCTCTGCGGTAAAAAAAAATACACTTAACCGCAAAGGACGCAGAGAAATATAGAAAAGAGAGAGAGAACGCAGAGAAATATAAAAAGAGAGAGTGCGCAGAGCCGCATCCCGAATTTTTTTAAAATTCGAGGATTCTCGAAAAACGATAAAATCATAGATTTTAGGTTTTTCAGGAATGCGAGTCTTGCTTCGCACTAGTCGAGCTTTGCTCTATCATCGCTTCGCGCGTCACTCCGTTACCCCGTTACTCCGTCACATTTTTTTCACCCAATCTCTATCCGAAAAAAGCCTGCGTTAGCCTCTGCGTGCTCAACTTTTGAATTCACTCTGCGCCCTCTGCGGTAAAAAAAAACCAACAAGCAAAAGACTGCGTTAGCCTCTGCGGTAAAAAAAACGCTGAGGGAGCCCCAGCGAACTAAACTTTTATTACATTCGATAAATAATTGGATCTGGTTGGGCGAGGTTTTGTCCAAGTTGCTCCGATGCTGCTCTGCATCCGCCTTTGCATGTCTTGTAAGATTCGCAATTGTTGCAAAATTCTGGTTTCATAGTTTCCCACGAAGTGACATATTCGGAGTTGAAAATATCATCGAGTTCATTCTTGAAAATGTTTCCAGCAACAATCGGTGAGTGGTTGCATAATCGAAGATCCCCATCGATATTTACCGTTAACGGGCGGAGTGAAACGTCGAAAGAGCAAAATCCAAAACCAATATTGGGAAAATCGCTTGGGTTGAGATAACAGATGGGAGAGCAGACGTTGGCAGTGATATACAAATTGCGCTCTACAACTAAGTTGTGGGCAACTGTAAATGCCTCATTTACTTCCTCTTTGTTCAGCACACAAAGGTCATTCATTCGGTTTATTCCGCCGATATTGTAACGATTTATCATCATTTGTCGGAATCCCATTTCGTTTAAAAATTCAATGGTCTCGCCGATCTGTTTATAATTCATTTTTGTAAGCACAATTACTGGAACTACTGTTCCGCCTGCGTTACGAATTTGAGTAATCGATTCCATCGACCGCTCCCACGAGCCTGAAATCCCAGTAATCTGATCATGGATTTGTGGCTGAGCAGAAAGTATAGGCAATTGAAAAAGTCGGACTCCCAAAAGGATGCATTTTTGATAATCATCCAATTTTCCAACATTGCCATTGCTAATAATGGAGACCTCTTTCCCGTTTTGACGGCAAAAAAGAACCAATTCCAAAAAACGCTCACTCAAAAATGGTTCACCACCCGTAAACGAGATTCGGTCGACATCGGCAATCTTAAAAAGCTGTTTTAAGGTTTGTTTTGCCTTTTTATATGAGTTTAACCTTGGATATATTTCGTCCACTCCTTTCCAATGGTTGTAGCAATAAGCACACTTTAGATTGCAGTCGGAAGTGACCTCAAAGGCGATATTTCGGAGTCTAATTTTCAATTTTCATAAATTTAATTGGTATAACATAATTAATATCTGACTCAGAAATAAAGTTGCTTGGCCATACCCAGTAGCCCAAATTTCTCACTGCTCTCATCGCAATTAAATCAAGTTGTGGATGTATGCCTTTTTGAATTCTTACATCCTTTATTTTTCCATCTATTTTGATGGTAAATTCAATAAAGACGGTTCCTGAAATCTTTGCAGTCTCTTTCGGTCTGTGGCTGATGGAAATGAAATCATCTATGCGAGCTGTATTTGTTCCGTTGTAATCGATTAGATCGAACATATAGTTGCCTCTTTTTACTTCATTTGGCAAATTTTCATCATACTCTTGTTTAATGGGCCTTATAGGAATATAGCAAGTTCCGACAATTTCATTATTCGAGTCCAGGTTATGTGTTTTTATTTTTTGATCATAAGTGCTATCTGTTGTGTAATCGGAAAGATTATTGGGATTGTTGTTCACGGAGGAATCGCCTTTTTGATCCATTTTGTTTAATGTACAAGAACTGTTTCCCAGCGATAACGAAATAATACTCGCTCCCAAGTAAATCTTTCGGTTCACCACCAGTTTGTGCAACCACTTGCTGATAGAGAGAATATCCAGCAATCGAAATAGGAGTTTGTAAGAGTTGAGTTTAATTTTCACCTTTTTGATGTTATTTTAGTTCAAATCGAATTGGGATAAATGTGCGTATATCGACCTTTTTTCCATGACTTTTTCCAGGGATCCATTTGGGCATTTTTTTTACAATTCTTATTGCCTCTTCATTATAGGCAGAATTTACCCCTTTTTTTACAGCAATGTTCGTTAGTTCTCCTGTTTTTGTAACCAAAAATTCGATATAAACAGTTTCAGATTTTTTAGCATTGGCTGGAAATTTCATTTGGTCTGAAATAAATTTCACCATTGCACTATTTCCGCCAATAAATCTAGGTGTCTCATTTGGAATTGCTAACGTTGCAGAGTCTTCAATGTAATTATCTCTATTTAGATCAATAGGTGCATAACAACTTACAATTTCAATAATAGGAGGTGTTTTTGTAGAAACTTCCAAATCTGATAGAACTTTATGTTTGTTGTTTATTTTTCGAATAGATCGATCAATCGTATCTCGTTGTTCACTATTTGGTTTTAAGCTGTCTGTTTTTAATTGATTAGTGTCAATGTTTTTATTTTCGGGTTTGGGCTCTTCCGTTTTTTTAGTCTCCGAAGTGCAACTACTATTCAGCATCGACATGGAGATAATGGTAGCACCGAGATAAATTTTTTGATCAATAACCCGTTTGTGCAACCATTTGCTGTTGGAAAGAGTATCCAGCAATCGAAAAAGGAGTCTGTATGAATTAAGTTTGATTTTCATTTTTTTTATGTTATTTTAGTTCAAATCGAATTGGAAGAACCATACGAACATTCACCTCTTTGCCGTGGTTTTTTCCTGGAGTCCAGTAGGGCATATTTTTTATTACTCGTATCGCTTCTTGATCACACGAAGGAATAACACCCCTTTTTACCACTACATTAGTGAGTTTTCCCGTTTTTGTTACAATAAATTCAACAAATACAGTTCCTGATTTCTTAGCATCAGCCGGAAATTTAATCTTATCCGTGATAAATTTCATCATGGCCTCGTTTCCACCATCAAATTGTGGCATTACTTCCGCAACTGAAACGATATCCGACTCATCGATATTCTGGTCCATGTTTGGATCAACGGGCATATAACAGTTTGCGACATCAATTCTTGTGGGAGATTTATCAGGAACACTAATTTCAACAATATCTTCTTTTACTTTGTGCTTATTATTTATCTTCCGAATGGGTCGATCGACAGTATCTCGTTTTTCATTATTTGATTGTAATGTATCGAGTTTTACTTGGTTAGTGTCAATGTTTTTGTTTTCGAGTTTGGGCTCTTCCGTTTTTTTAGTCTCCGAAGTGCAGCTACTATTCAGCATCGACATGGAGATAATGGTAGCGCCGAGATAATTTTTTTGATCAATAACACGTTTCTGAAACCATTTAGAATTTGATAATAAATTCAATAGTGAGAATTTTAATCGTAGATAATTCAATGTTAGATTTGCCATGTTGCTGATGTTTAAACATTACTCGAAAAAACGAAATTACAACACTTTTCGTATAATTCCAATTTTTTTTTTTGTTCACACCGTTGTTTTTTTATCACTAAGGCACTAGTTTTTTTTCGCCACTAAGTTCATTTATCTACCAGCTTGCTATGTAGACTAAGATACACTAAGACTTCTTGCTTCTTAATTCTTACTTCTGTATTCTTACTTCTCTTTTTGTCCCACTGATTCGCCGCGGCGAAAGTGAAGTGCTCTCTTCTTCTTCTTCCTTTCACCACTAAGGCATTTATCTACCAGCTTGCTATGTAGACTAAGTTCACTAAGAATCATTTATCTACCAGCCTGCTAGGTAGACTAAGACTTCTTACTTCTTACTTCTGTATTCTTGCTTCTTCTTCCTCTTTTTGTCCCACTGATTCGTCGCGGCGAAAGGGAAGTGCTCTTTTCACTTTTTTTTGTATCTTTGCATTTATGAATCTAGAGGATAATAAGTTTATAAAACGTTGTTTCGAATTAGCAGCAAAAGGTTTGGGAAGTGTTTCTCCAAATCCTTTGGTGGGCAGTGTCGTGGTTTATAACGACGAAATCATCGGAGAGGGCTATCACCAACGATATGGGGAAGCTCATGCGGAAGTAAATGCTATTAATGCAGTAAAAAACAGATCGTTACTTCCTTTTTCAACACTTTATGTAAATTTAGAACCTTGCGCTCATCACGGAAAAACACCTCCTTGTGCGTTGCGAATTATTGATGAAAACATCAGTAAAGTAGTTATTTCAACCATTGATCCGTTTGATAAAGTGGCTGGAAAAGGGGTTGAATTGTTAAAAAAAGAGGGAATCGAAGTGGTTACTTCTGTGTTGGAAGAGGAGGGAAGATGGCTCAATCGTCGTTTTTTTACCTTTCATCAAAAGAAAAGACCTTATATTATTTTAAAATGGGCACAGACCAAGGATGGTTTTATCGACATCAATCGATTAGAAAATCAGGATAACCACTCTCACTGGATTACAAATCATGAATTAAAAGTGCTGGTTCACAAATGGCGGTCTGAAGAAGATGCCATTATGGTGGGATCTAATACTGTAATCAACGATAATCCAAAACTAAATGTCCGCCACTGGCAAGGAAAATCTCCACTTAGAGTAGTTATTGATACCGAACACCAATTATCACCAAATTTTCATCTTTTTGATGAATCTGTAAAGACCTTATTATTTGTAGATAAAGCCTATTCTGACTTTCCCGCTAGTATCGAACAAATTGTAATGCCTGTGCAAAATAGACTTTCATTTGTGATGGATACTCTTTATCAAAAACAGGTGCAATCCATTATTATTGAGGGAGGACAATTTCTTTTGCAATCCCTATTACGTGCCCGTCTTTGGGATGAAGCACGTGTGTTAACTGGAAATAAATACTTTGGAAGCGGCTTGCCTGCTCCTCATATCTTGATACAGCCCACATCAACCACCAAAATTGGAGACGATTTAATCACAACATACATTATTAAAAACTAATTATTTATGATTCTGTTAATCATTGCAATCCTATTTTATGTAGGAATTTTTGTTACTTTTAAACTCTTTGCCCAATTCAATGTTGGCAACTTTACGGCTATCGTTATTAATTATTTAGTGGCTTCTCTTACAGGATTGCTCGCTTTTGGTGGCTTTCAACAAATTGATAATATCATCAATGCTCCTTGGATTTGGACAGCTGTGATTATTGGAGTATTGTTTGTGGCAGTTTTTTATCTTTTCGCTATTTGCTCTCAAAAAATAAGCGTAACCATGACTGCTATGTCTAGTAAAATGTCGGTGGTTATTCCCGTTTTTGCATTGCTTTACATCTTTAACGATGATATTACTATGGTAAAAATCATTGGCTTGGTGTTGATTATTATCTCCTTGTATTTAATTATGAAACCAGATAAAACAAGCAAAATTGATAAAAAATATCTATTTATTCCAATCCTGATCTTTGTTGGAGCTGGTATTTCGGATACCCTTTTTGGATATGCAAAACGTGCTTTTGAAATTTCAACCTCCAATGATTCTGCGCTGTTTGTAAGTGCTGTTTTTGGTATTTCATTCTTGTTAGGATTGTTGTATTTCCCATTTACAATCAAAAAAGGAAAACCGATAGCCACTAAAGCTGATTTGATTGGTGGTTTAATTCTAGGTGTTGTCAACTTTTTAGCAGTTTTTTTCTTCGTCGAAGCTCAAGGAGCATTTTCAGCAAGTGTCTTTTTCCCAATCTTCAATGTAGGTGTTGTCGCTATTTCTGCTCTAACTGGACTTATTTTCTTTAAAGAACGATTAAATTTATTTAACTACATCGGACTCGGAATATCCCTTGTTGCAATCGCTTTGATTAATATGTAATAAAAATTTAGATTCTTTCGAAATTGATTGTATTCAAATTAAGGTTCTACTACGAATTTAGTGGAAATGCTATAACAAAGTTTTTATGTTTAAAGTATGAGCTTATTTATTTCATTGTCACCCTGAGTTTATCGAAGGGCATTCAAAAGGCTTTCACTGTAATACTTCGATAAACTCAGGTGCGCCACGAGGCGTGTGTATCTATATATATTAAATACCTAATTGTATGAAAGTTACAATCAACCCAATTTGTCGTTCAGGTTGAAGTCGTTGTGATAGTATGCAAGGAAACGAACATGCTAAA